>CAXGQC010000007.1:0-38928 GCA_964011795.1 uncultured bacterium
AATGCTGGCATGATCGATTAGGGTAGGCGATTCGAATCCTCCAGGGTGCTCCTTAATTTATATTATCTAATCGAGAACCTTGTTCAACTCGAGCAAATCAATCGAAGCCAACCGAGCCGCCTCAGACTTCACTAAGGATTAACATGAACCAATTAATTTTGTGTCTAAAGTTAACTGGCCAGCCGCGTGCAGAGCTGTAAGATCAGAAATAGTTGTCTCACATTCACACGAATAATTTCGCATCAGCTCTGGCGAAAGCAACTGTAACTTACTTCTCTCCATTTTAATGAATTGTCGTTCCTCAAACTTCCTGAGAGCCATACTGACCGATTCTCTTCTAACTCCTAGAACCTCCGCGATTGCTGCATGGGTCGTTGGTATTGAGTTATCACCACCATAGAAAAAGAGGAGGGATAGCCAATAAGCGATTCGGTTTTCTATACGGTGGTGGCGGCTGCAGTTTTGAGTTTCTTCATGCCACTTTATAACATTTGCTGCGTGCGCCAGAGTCACTCGCAGAAGTTCGAATGAATCATTTAATATCTTGGCGAAGTGGGATTTGCCAACTACTATGGCTTCGCCCGGTAACTGAACAACTAATCGCCCCATGGCTCCTGTCCGTTTGGGATCCAGGGTTCGCGCCGTAGGTATAGCGCCGACCGCACCTTCTCGTCCTCGCACCGTATTCCCAATAGAAGTGCCGTCATGGGCCTCGTGGATACCTATCAAGAGTCCTGAAGTGGGGAAGTAAACCGAATTGGAAACCTGTCCCTGCTCTAGGATAATCGAGCCTTTTTTGAGCTCAATGCACTTAGCCTCTCTCAATAACTCATCCCGTGTTATATCTGACAGCGATCCCAAGACGAGATTCTTGAGCGCTATATCAGGAGTCACCTTGACTTGTTGAAGTGTCATCTAGTTCTCATTAGACAGTAAACCTTTGTGGAGAGTAAGTCACTGATATGACTATAAGCTATATTTCTCGATAAAGAATATAGACAATATATATGTTGGACCGTACACTTCGGCCAGTGTCAGTTTTGTTCGGTTGGCTGATCGCAGTCAGGTCGATGCAAAGGATGTTTTGTGCGTATTCATAGGTCGCTCTATTTTCAAAAACCTAAGCCTGAGGTTGAAAAATATTCATTGGACACTCTTCTTGAGATCAGGACACTCTACGCTGATGCGGGTGCTTCGAATGTTTCCGTCATGTTCGAACAAACGGGGAGTAACTACGGGAACTTGGAGCTGATTGCTACCTTTGACAGCTATGCACACCTCGGAGAGGTATCAAAGCATCAGCGAAACCACAGGCGTTTACAAGAAATTAAAGAACGACCAGGTTCGACTGGGCTCGAATTAGTGAGCAGTTGGACCAGCGATATTGTAGCCATTTTTGGTTGGTCTTGGGAGATGGACCCGTTTGAACTGGAGAAATATACGATCCTGCATGAATTTCACTTTGGTCTTAACTCGTCTGATTATGAATCTTTGCGGAGATACACTGAACCCTATGTTGGAGATCTTTTCGAGAAAACAGGAGCCGTGACAGGTATGCGCGTGGTTACTGCCGGAACCCCACCAGATGTCAGGTCTACTGGCCCTATTGGTACCATTGGTATTTGGCAGAAGGACTGGGCGTCCGTGGAGAGAACTGTTGAGTGCCTGCGGGAATCCGGATTCATGACCAACCATGCTGCCGGAAATGCCAACCCACTTGTGGCTGCTGGTTCGAGGATACTCACTCGATTGGAAATTGAGGGACATCTTGCATAGGGATTAAGTGATTTCCAGTAATCCCAATGAAATCAAGAAAATCATTCTGCTGCATGCAATTAGTTCAGTTGACAACGTTGGCGGAATCGCCTCCTACATAACTCGCTAGATTTTTGACGGCTATATCCATAAGTCGTTCTCTCGATGCCTTAGAGTACCAAGAAATATGAGGTGTTATTAAACAATTAGCTGCTGTTAGCAATGGGTTATCTCTTGGGGGAGGCTCGACATCCAGTACATCCAGTCCTGCACCACCGATTTGCCCCGTATTCAATGCGTTAGCCAACGCCTCATTGTCTACGAGAGGGCCCCGACTCGTATTTATTAGGAGAGAATCAGTCTTCATTATCGAAAGTCTGCTGCTGTTAACGAGATGTTTGGTTTTGTCGGTCAGGGGGCAGTGCAGGCTGATTATATCTGCACGTTTGAAAACAGAGTCCATATCTGTGAATTCGACTTCCAGATCGCTGACAGCTGCCTCTGCGGGAGGAAACTCATCATGAGCCAGTATATTCATTCCCATCGCCTTACCGATACGCGCAAAGGCCTGTCCGATTCGTCCAATACCGATTATCCCTAAAGTTTTTCCCGAGAGCTCACTGATTGGTGATAACGAAAAACAAAAATCAGGGCTTTCACTCCACTGCCCGTTTCGCACAGCAGTTGCATGAAGAGCTGGTTGTCGAACCAGTTCCATGAGGAGTGCCGTGGCATGCTGCGCCACCGAATCAGTACCATACGTAGGTATATTTGTAACTGGTATCTGGCGTTCTTTTGCAGCCAAAATGTCCACATTATCGTAGCCCGTGGCTAGGACTCCAATATATTTAACATCTGGTAATTCCGATAGTACCTCACGGGATAGAACAGTTTTATTCGTAAGCACATATTCAAATCCTGATGCGCGCTTAATAGTCTCTTCAGGAGAAGTCCGGTCATAAACCGTAGTCTGCCCCAGTGCCTCGAATCCCGACCAAGAGATATCGCCTGGATTCAGAGTGTACCCGTCCAAGACCACTATCTCGCTTGCCATGAGGTCCTCCCTTTCTATAATGCTACGGTGATACCTTACTTTTTATTCTTCAGTTCAGCTGAATAATACTACTAAATTTTCTGTCTCTTTGGTCAGACTTCGCATATTCCTGTCATAGTTGGCAAAATCACTGATGAAACTGGCAATTCAGAAAGATTCATGTTGTAATGGCTTCGAAACTGATTAAATACACGCTCTGTAGCTGAGGAGATTTACTGGATATGAACGGAAACGATGCAATTGCGGAAATCCTAAAAGCAGAAGGAGCAGAATATCTTTTCTGCTACCCAGACAATCAACTTATCCATTCATGTGCAGCGGCAGGTATTCGTCCAGTTATGTCGAGAACTGAGCGTACAACTGTGAATATGGCTGATGGCTATACGAGAATGCTGAACGGAGAAAAAAATGGAGTTGTCGTTACACAAGCGGGACCAGGTATCGAGAACGCCTACGGTGGTATAGCTCACGCTTATGCCGATTCTGTTCCAATTCTTGTGATACCCGGAGGCACAGTGCGTGGACGGATTAATTCTAACCCTGATTTCGATGCCGTTGCTAACTACAAAGGAATTACAAAATGGTCCGGGCAGATAAATCAGACAGGTCGGATCTCTGAATTCCTCAGGCGGGCTCATACATTTCTGAGAACGGGAAGGGGTGCGCCGGTACTTCTGGAGGTGCCATCAGACGTGGCTATGGAGCAAATTGAGGCGAACCCTGTTACCTATACGCCGGTTAAATCTATCAAAAGTTCCGGTGATCCTGCGGATATTAAGTCAGTGGCTTCTAGATTAATCAAAGCTGAACGGCCGGTATTATATGTTGGTCAGGGAGTTCTTTGGGCCCAGGCTAGCGACGAACTTGTAAGACTTGCTGAGTTGTTAGATGCCCCCGTAGCGACAACTAATTCAGGTAAAAGTGCCTTTCCTGAAAATCATGAACTAGCTCTCGGGGCTGCCGGAAATACCGTGACAAAGATGGCCAGATATTTTGTAGATAATTCTGATGTGATTTTTGGTATCGGAGTGAGTTTTACGACTAATCTTGCTTCGATGGGTATCCCACAGGGGAAGACATTAATTCAAACTACTGTCGACGCAAACGATCTCAATAAAGAACACCATCTTGCAGATGCTATTATCGGTGATTGCAAACTAGTGTTGAGACAATTAATTGAAGAGATAGATGCGCAGACTTCTGGAGCTGGCGTTGAGCATGCGGATATCCGTGCGGAAGTTGCTAGCGTGCGAAATGAATGGTTAGAGGAGTGGATGCCTCTGCTCACTTCTGATGAGACACCAATAAATCCTTATCGGATAATTTGGGATCTAATGCACACTGTTGATCGAGATAAAACAGTCGTAACCCATGATTCTGGACACCCTCGTGACCAGTTGATCCCGTTCTGGGAATCGACTGTTCCGAGAGGATATCTTGGATGGGGTAACTCGACCCAGTTAGGGTATTCATTGGGTCTAGTGCTTGGAGCGAAACTTGCCGCTCCCGAAAAGACCTTTATTAACTTCATGGGTGACGCAGCAATTGGTATGGCAGGAATGGATATCGAAACAGGAGTGAGACTTAATATCCCTGTAATGACTATCGTACTCAATAATCAGGTTTTGTCTGGATATCCTGCACGTTACGAGGCTGCCGTTGAAAAATATGGATTTACTGAACTCTACGGTGACTATGCTGCAATAGCTACTGCGCTCGGTGCATATGGAGAAAGAATTTCTGACACTGCGGAGATAGTTCCAGCCATAAATCGTGGCTTGGCCGAGATGGATAAGGGACGACCAGTACTTTTGGAGTTCATGACTTCAGAGGAAAATAGACTATCTCGTTATCCTGCTGCAGGTTAAGGCTTGAAATCGAAGGACAATTGTTCTTTATCTTTATTGTCTGAGAACACTGGTTTAGGATTGCGGTGGAGATTGTCCATCCAGGGACGAATTTGACCGCCAGCCCGTCTCCACTTGCGATAGCAATTCTGCCCACAGAATCTCTTATGCTTACCACCAGCGATGACGTCGTTTGTGCAAGCGTCGCTTCTTGACGTCGCAGGACCGAGGCACCTGATCCATTCTCTTTCATACTCAAGGTCTTCGAGTACCTGTTGCAGCATTGCTCCGTATAGGCTTGTGCTTGTCACTCGCAGCATCCCTGATACTGTGACCGTGGTTAGCCAGTGAACAGCGGATTCTGTCCTGGCTCTGACCTGTTCGATAATCAGTTCACGGATTGATTCACCTGAAAGACCTTCACCCCCGGGTAGTCCGAGCTCAGAATTGCCCTGTAGAGCATGGGATCCAGAGGAGTCATCGCTTCCGGTAAGGCTGTGTATATATGTGTCGTATGCCGTGCGAGCCCAGTCGAGGAATCGAATGAATTCCGCCCAGTCAGTCAGCTTTTCTGTATAGTCATCAGTTATGGTCTCCGACGTTAGGAAGAGAAACCCGTCTGGCATACTAGCTATTTCAGTTTCTGATTCCTTTGATGGCGCAATGAGATGTTTATTGCAACTACTACATGTGTATCCGGTAGTATCCGCAACGAGACTGGTCTTAGAGCTACACGATCGACACGTGAGTGTTTCGATATCAGCATCATATGCCTCGTAGTCCGAAGCTGGTTTCCTGCTGAAGCTTCGCCAATATCCCAGTGGGAGGGGGTAGCTATCCCAATTTGCAGGGTTATCTTTCGAATCCCAACAGTAGGCTCTATTGACCACATTATTTCGGACCGTCCGAATTAGTCGGTCCTTTGCGAGGTCGTGAGGTTTTGGTTGTTGGTAGGTCGCAATAGAGATATTCATAAACCTAATAGGAAATATATCACAGGCGACTGTCCGTAATATGTCACTGGGCGTTCTATCCAACCTGTTAGATGAAATTCTTCTTTGTAATAACATCACATTCTGAAAGTTACTCACATACTCTGTGATTATTCAGGGCATGCTATGTCAAAGAGCTAGCAAATTAAGGGGAAATATTGGTAAGTGACACGACATTAGTAGTATGAGCATAGATTGGTAATAATATATCTTGATAACTCATAGTTATATTTTTGTGAGAGACTGTTGGTGCATGTTTTGAGAGTCTAGCTAACGGGGGGTATATGTCAAAAATAGTGAATGAATTAGATAGAGGTCATGTTCGAATAATTCAAATGAACAGGCCGGAGAAGAAAAATGCGGCCTCACTAGAACTCGCTTGGGGAGTGATTGAGGCGATTCGAAAAGCTCAGCTAGACGAGAATGTTTGGGTGATAGGTTTAACTGGTGTTGGCGACGCATTTTGCGCGGGACTCGATCTAACGATCGAGGAGAATCAGGATAGCTTCATCCCCATGTCTGAGCAGGACCGATATTTTGATGACTTTGGTTGGGTCAGCCGATTCTTCTATACCTTACGTGAGGAGTGCGATAAGCCCATAATCGGAGGGATAAATGGAGTGGCTGTAGGTGCTGGGTTGGCACTTGCTTTAGGCACCGATATCCGGATTATGGCTGAGTCTGCTCGACTTTTAGCAGGCTACCCCAGAATCGGTGGCTCGCCAGACGGTGGACTTTCAATCACACTCACTCAGGCCTTGGGTTACGAACAGGCGATGAAATTTTTGTTGGAAAATAGAACCGTGACCGGTCCGGAAGCCAAATCATTGGGTATGGTCAGTGAATGTGTTCCAGATGATGAATTCGAGGAGCGATTTCATGACTACTTAGATTCATTAACAAAAGTATCACCGATCACAGGACGTGGCACCAAGCGCGTTATACGGGCTGCTACTCGCATCGATAACGAAAAGCAACTTCATTATGAGCTTTGGAATATCGGTAAAACGCTCGGGAGTGGAGATGGGATTGAGGCCCGACAGGCTTTCATAGAGAAACGTGACCCCCAGTTCACAGGAAAGACTTTTGTCGACTGAGTGATTTTAGGAGAGTATTTTTTCGCGCTCGGCAACAGTAGCTATCCGAAAGATAGTCCAATGTGCCATGCGCGATAAAAGCTGTCCCCGCTCATCCTGCAAGATGACATTGAAATGTGCGAAATGATGGGCCTTGCGCTCATATACCTCAAGGAGGCGGGCCCCTCCGGTAACTTTTGATCCAACGGGTACCGGACGGAGATGTTGAATCTGGCTTCGGGTGTGGATAGAGCTAGGGATATCAAAATTATGCCTGAGGAGTTGTTCAGACCATCCGGCTACCCACGCAGGGTGTGCAATACCGTTTTCGCCATAAAATAATGGATTTGCAGCTCGCTGCTTTTCAGACGCAAACTCGGCCGCAAGGTCTTCAGAGAAATCCACTGTCATTGGAGTCCAATCAGTATTGATCTTGGCATTACCTAAGTCGAGTGTCTCTTTGAGCGGTGGTGCAGCAGATGCGTCCATGTACGAAGACACAGGAAACTCCCTACTCCAAGCAGGCTCTTCTAAGCCAACTCTTCCTGAGACATTTAATATTCCCTGCTGGTTAGTCATTGTAATGTCCCAGACGTCGTCGGAATTGTCATCAGCCTGTACAGCCCTAACCTGTAAGATATCTCCCGGTATTGTGGGCTGTTTAAAGGAGAATTCTGACCAGCCAGACGAAAGCCATTCGGGTCCCAGGGCCTCAAGTATGGTTTCTGTTGCCCATCCCCAAACGGTTACCCCTCCTACGAGGGCCCCGGAGAATCCGTAAGTGGCGGCTACTTCACTAGAATGAATTGGATTCGAGATATCAGGACTATCTTCATTCGACAAGTAGGCTTCAACTGAGTTTTCTATTGTGAGTGGGGTTGGCATACTATCTCCAAAGGTTAACTAGTGATTCCGAGTGTACTGCAGTCGGAAAATGATTAGCAATAATATTAGGGGGAATAATGGACTTGGGGTTAACGGGACGTTCGGCAGTGATTACTGGAGGGAGTCAGGGCATTGGAAAAGCTACCGCTTTAGAGCTCGCCAGAGAAGGAGCGAACGTACTCATATGTTCGAGAAGTGAGGATGTACTGAACGCAGCAGAAAGCGAAATAAAGCAGGTAGCTTCTGGTGAAGTATTGAGTATGCGAGCTGATGTCACAGCACCAGAGGATATAGCATCAGTAATCGCTCACGCTGAGAAGAGCTTCGGTGGATTAGACATACTGATCAATAACGCAGGTCAATCGGCTGCAAAGCCCTTCGAGGATGTAGATGACGAGCTCTGGGACTACGACCTTGACCTCAAACTCAAGGCAGCCATCCGGTGTAGCAGACTGGCTGTGCCAGCTCTACGTAAGTCCGCGCACGGACGCATAATCAACGTGACCGCGGTTGCTGGGAAGGCTCCTAGGGCCGGTTCCCTGCCGACGTCAGTGAGTCGAGCAGCCGGCATCGCATTAACAAAAGCCATGTCTCTAGATCTTGCTAAGTATGGGATTCTCGTGAACACCATCTGTATCGGATTGATAAAGAGTGGACAGATAGACCGGGCGACTCAGTCGGCGTTTCCAGATCTTGATCTGGCAGAAGCGTATGCTGAGCGCGGCAAATCATTGCCTCTCGGGCGAGTGGGCGAGGCGTCTGAAGTTGCTGACCTTATTACTTTTTTAGTGTCTGATCGCGGGAGTTATATTACGGGTTCAGCAATAAACGCTGATGGCGGTTCTTCTGCGGTGGTCTAGATATTGGCTATCATCTATTCCTGCATGATCCGGCTATGATTAGCCAGACAACTCTAGGGGGGATATATGAAATTCGGTCTGCTATTTGGTATGAGAAATCCTGAGCAGTGGCGGAAGCCATATCAGCAAGTATATGAAGAAACCTTGGAGCAAATCCGTATAGCGGAATCATTGGGTTTTGATAGCGTTTGGATGTCTGAACATCACAGTGCGGAAGATGGTTATTGTCCATCCACATTAGTGATGGCTGGAGCTGCAGCTGTGCAGACGGAAAAGATCACTATAGGCACCAGACTACTCCTGCTGCCAATGCATCATCCCGTCCGCGTGGCTGAAGATGCCGCGGTTGTAGATGTGCTGTCGAATGGTAGATTCATCCTAGGCATGGCAGTTGGATATGTACCAGAGGAATATCCAATTTTCGGAGTAAATAGGAAGAATCGACCGTCCTTGATGGACGAGGGTATTGAAATCATCAAGCGCTGTTGGACCGAGGAAAAATTTGATTTCAAAGGTAAACGTTTCAAAGTTGAGGGAGCTGCTGTCCAGCCAAAACCGATCCAGGCTCCCCACCCCCCGATTTGGTTAGGGGCGTCTCGTGGGAAAGCTATCGAACGTGTTGCTCGCGAGGCCGACGGCTTTCACTATGTTGGAGGTGCCGGTGTGTATGATCAATTTGCTTCCGCTATGAGGAAGTATGGACGTGATCCAGCATCGATACCAGTATTTGATAGTCGTGATTTCTGGGTGTCCGAAGATGCTGAACAAGGTTGGGAAGATGCACGTGAGCATATCTTCTACTCGTATTCAAAATATGCTGAGTGGGGAGCTGCTGCTGCTGTGGCCGATGGTGCCAATATTGATAAAAGACATGAACCGGCTACTACTCCGGAGGAGATGCGGTCGATGGCTGATCTTTCTGGTCCATTTGTAGGTACTCCTGAACAAGCGGTAGATTTTTATCGCCGCCGTCAAGCTGAGGTGCCAATTAACGGTACTATTCTCCGCATACCACCCGGTATCGACCACGAGAAAGTTGTGAAATATCTAGAGCTTCTTTCTGCCGAGGTTCTGCCCCAGTTGGCCGAAGACTGATGAGTTATGGACGCATCCCTCGTGACTTTGGACCAACCAATCTTTCGTTTGCCTTGTAGGCAACATCAAGCCAGTCTGAAAGCATTGGTCGGGTGTCAGCCGGGTCGATAATATCTTCAACGTCCAAATCTTCTGCTGTACGCCACGGCGCTCGGATGGAGATAAGTTTTTCTTCCAGTTGTTGCCGATACTCTTCTGGGTTCTCAGCAGCTTCTATCTCACGTCTATATGCGGCAGCGATACCTCCTTCAATTGGAAGTGATCCCCATTCGCCCGATGGCCACGCTAGTTGAAAATTGAAATGAGAATTATCTTGTCTTGCGCCACCTGCGACTCCATATACTCTTCGGACAATTACGGTGGCCCATGGAACGGTTGCCTGTCCTATCGCGACTGCCGTTCGCACCCCAGCTCTGAGGGTGCCGGCAGCTTCAGCCGCGGGACCAATCATAAAACCCGGTTGGTCAGAAAAATTTATTATTGGCAGATGAAATGTGTCACAGGTGTCTACAAATTTTTCCACTTTTCTTGCTGCGGATGCGTCCTGCGCACCACCATGCACCATAGGATCGTTCGCTAGAATGCCAACCGGACGACCATTGAGCCGGGCAAACATCGTTATCTGCGATCCACCAAAATACCGACTGAGTTCAAAGGTAGAGTCCTTATCCATTACAAAGGCGATTAGTTGTCGGGGGTTATATCCGCGATTCCGATCTCGCGGAATAATCGATCGTAGTTCGTGAGCTTTTCTGTCGCGCGGGTCACTCTCGTCCCCGAGAGGTGGCAGTTCCCAGACATTTGTAGGCAGATAAGAAAGGAAGCGGCGGATTTGCTGAAGAGCATCCAATTCGTCCTCCGCCTCATTATTCACTACTCCACTCGTGCGCGAATGTTGTTGATATCCGCCCAGATCTTCTTTGTGGATATCCAAGCCTATCGCTCTCTTGACTACAGGCGGTCCTGCTGCGAACACTTGTGTTTTGCCCTTAACCATTATCGAAAAATGGGAAGCTGGAACCCAGGCTGCAGGAAGTCCTGCAACCGAGCCCAGAGCCGCTGCGACTATCGGGACTTCCGATAGTAATTCGTGCTCCAGTTTCCAGTTGCCGTTCGGAATATACGTTCTATTTTTTTGCCCGACAGCACGTATATCTGCGCCAAATCCATCGATTAGTCGGATGAAGGGTATTTTCATTTCATGTGATATATGTTCCGCCGATATCGTACGCGGACCTCCGGTGACTGTGGTCCCATTGGCACCGGCACTCCCGCTCCCCGGTCTGGCCGTGAAATCTTGACCAGTGACTGACACCGGTCGGTTATCTACTTTTCCGATTCCGAATACTGTTGATTTGGGCACAAAATCCGTGAGTTTTTCATCATCGTCGTAGGTGCCGACCCCGCCTAGAATGCCTCTTTCAAGAAAACTATTGGGATCGACTAGTGCTTCTATGCGCTCACGGACGGTAAGTTTCCCTAGCGAGTGTTGTTGAGCAACCCGGTCTGTTCCGCCCATCTCTCGAGCCAAGGCACGCCTGCGATTGATTTCATCTATTTCTGGTTCCCATGTCATATTCATTTCCCCCTAGGAATGTAGTTTTATGACTTCGGTAATATCTCCATAAGGACAAAATGTGACGACGTAGGGTGAACCCAGGCATTGGCAGCACCTGGGATACGAGTGACCCTGCCACCATTTTCTTCAACTTGCTTGCAGAAGGTATCAACATCATCAGTTTCGTACGCTATGAGATACATTCCCTCGCCATGGGGGTTGAAATCGTTTTGCCGTTCCGACATCAGTTTTGCTATGGGGCTTT
Source organism: uncultured bacterium (assembly GCA_964011795.1). Classification (GTDB taxonomy): domain Bacteria; phylum Chloroflexota; class Dehalococcoidia; order UBA2979; family UBA2979; genus UBA2979. The sequence continues at coordinate 11,388 of CAXGQC010000007.1, forward strand.
CGTCAGTGGGTTGGCAGAGGAGAAGTAAGGTGGTGTCTCCATACCCCATTGCTTGAAAGTCGAAATTTCCTACATCATTGAATCCTCTGTCTCCGACTTTCTGCATACCGAAACGCTTCGAATGATTCTCGATGGCCTCATCCAGATCATGGACGGCTACGGTATAATTTTTCAGACTCAGCATTTGGGCTTCTCCTGTTCATATTTTGCAAGCTAGTAGGTTTCTCCAGAAATCTTTGACTTATCAATTTCTCCTAAAGATTTTGGTGTGGTGAGCATAACAAACAAAGCTGCAGTCATTAGTGCAACGACAATCCAAACTATAATTTTGTCTGTCCCTGTGATGGCAATACCCAGTGTCACTAAAAGGGGGCCGGCGAATGATACGACTCTACCCGAGAAACCCAGCAATCCGTAGAGCTGAGCTGCTTCGTCCTTGTGAACGCTCTTAGCCGCTAAAGATCTACCTGATGATTGGACGGGTCCTATGAACATGCCTAGGAATATACTCACCATCCAGAATGTGAGCTTGTGATCGATAAGCCCAATCACAACTCCGGATAGTATTAGACAAATCAGGGAGACCAAAATCACGAAACGTGGTCCAAGCCGGTCGTCCAAGAAACCACCGGGGATTGCACCGATTCCAGCTGAAATATTCAGAGCTATTGCAAAAAATAAGACTTCTTCGGTGCTGAACCCGTAGATACTGGCAGCGAATATGCCGCCGAACGCGAACAAAGCCGTTAGGCCTTCAGCCAGGAACAGGCGTGATAGTAAGAATTTCCACATACCCCGGTATGTGAGTAGGCGTAGGACTCTTTCTTTTGTAAGGCCCACAGAGGCGTACCCCGGCTGGTTGAGGCTTGCCCTCGGTAGCCTATATAGAGCGATGACGATTGGGAGGCCAAATACTAGTAACCAACCAGCAGCGAGAAGACTAGTAATCCGGACATTCAGAAGATTGTCATCAGGGATTAAACCCGACATCATGAGACTGACAGCTATTCCGAGGCACATGACACCACCCACGTAGCCTAGTCCCCAGGCTAGTGCAGAGGTCCGACCAGCTCTTTCAGGAGGGACAAATACCCTAAGTAGAGTGTTGTATGGCACAAAAGAAGTTTCCACACAAAAACTGCCGACTCCTACTAATACGAGGGCTGGAATTGCAAATGAAGGATCAGGTTTAATTAGTATGAGAGTCGCGCCGCTTATGCCACCGACGAGAACGAATAATGCCAAGACGAATCGGTGTGTCCTGACCCCATTGAGCACCAAACCTAGGAGAGCGCCGACGAGACCAACGAATATGCTCGTCACAGTTACCATTATCCCCCAGGCTTCAGTTCCACCATCCCCGTCCCACACTTCCTGTGTGAAATACACGCTGAAGACAAAAGTTCCAACGATCGCGCCATAACCGGAAGTAGCCCAGTCGTAGAGTACCCACGCCAAAACTTTCCCTTTGGGCATCAATGCTCCTCTCACTGTCTATTCCGGATTGTCTCTGACCTAACGTCAGCTTAAGGGTGCATCCGAGACAATTCCAAGATCCTTTAACTTCTGTTGTTCTTCTTGCGAGAAGTTGAGAAGGTCGGACAACACGTATTTGTTTGCATTTCCGAAGGTTGGCGCCGGTCCGGCTACCCCTTCATTTTTATTTTTTGAACGCCAGGCTGTGCGGGTGTGCGGGAATGTGCCCATTTCAGGGTGTTCGACATGCACTAGTGTGTTCCTGTGTTGGAATTGCGGATGGGTGAAAGCTTCGTTGAGGTTAAGAAGTGCTCCAGCTGGAATCCCAGCCCCTTGCATAACCGTTTCTGCCTCTTGCGGGGTTAGGGTCTGCGTCCAGTTTTCGACTAGTTTATCAATATCCTCGTGATGTATTTGTCGCCCATTCAGATCAATGAAGCGGTTATCTTTCGCAACTTCAGGTTTGCCGATCAGGTTAGCTAGCGACTGCCACTCGATATCAGTTCTGACTGTTATGGCAACCCATTCGTTCTCACCTTTGCATCTGTAAACCCCCTGAGGGGCGAACCTGTCGTGTCTGTTGCCCGTGCGATTCGGCGATCTGGAATTCATCATCACATCCATGAGGGCAGGCGCGATTAGTTGCATTTCACCTTCTAGCATTGCTAGCTCGATATATTGTCCTTGCCCAGTACGGTTTCTGTGTCTGACTGCACCCATCACAGTTAGTGCTGCGGTCAGGCCAGCATTCTGGTCACAATAAAATTGGGCGGGTTTGCCAGGATTGCCATCTGGGAACCCTGTGAGATGCGAGAGTCCACTCATTGCATCTATACCGGGTCCGTACGAGGCTCTCGATTCGTATGGACCAGATTTACCAAATGCGGGCATGGAGACACATATGATGTCGTTCTTGATTTTCTTTAACTCTGCGTAATCAATCCCGAGTCGACCAACAATTTTTGGCGAGAAATTTTCCATTACCACATCGGCATTTTCAACAAGTTGCAAGAAAATATTCTTTCCATCTTCATGCTTCAGGTCGAGCGACAGTAGTTTTTTACCGCGATGAAGTTCGTTAAAAAAAGCGGTTCGGTTATAGGGGTGATCTGGTGCTCCCTCAATCGGCGGTGGAGCCCCCGGACTTTTTAGGCTTCTCCCCCCAGGGGATTCAATTTTTATAACCTCCGCCCCCATATCAGCGAGTACACATCCTGCCACCGGCCCAGCAACGGCCGTAGTCAATTCAAGGACTCTGATTTTGTTGAGGGCCTGGGCACTCATTCGATAACCCCCTTATCTCGCAATTCTGCTCGTTCTTCTTCATCGATTCCAAGAAGCGTTTGCAGGATTTCATCAGTATGCTCGCCGATTAACGGAGCCCGTTGATTAATCCAAGGAGTTTCACTCATCAGAGCCGCATGTCCTGGCTGGAGAAGATTTGGCTCCAGCGGATGTTTGAGGTTTACTAAAAAACCTCTTTCCTCAAGATGAGGATCCTGCAATATTTCTTCTGGTGTGAGTACCTCGGTAAAAGGTAATCTTAGTTCTTGGGCCAGTCTGACGACTTCGAATTTATCTCTGGTGGAGAGCCATAGATCCATGAGTTCATCGATTTTGTCGGCATTGCCCATCGGGGTATCAAATAATGGTTCTAAACCTATGTCAGGCATTAGAACAGCAAGTAGATCTTGATTTCGGTTATTTCCATGAGCATGTACGTATCCATCGAGACAAGGTCTGATTGTTGAAGGATAAAGATATTGTGGTTCAGTGAATAAAAGTCGATTCCCATTGCGCTGGGCAACTTTCCCGTTGAAAAAATAACTCTGAGTTGGGCCGCCTATTAGAAAAAGAGCCGCGTCGATTGCAGCCACATCGAACCAATCTCCCTCTCCAGTATTATCCCGATGCATGATACCCACGACGGCCGCAGTGGCTGCGTGGAGTGCCGTGTGCTGTATTACCAAGTCATCGTATGGCTTCACAGGTTCGCGGTCAGGTTCGCCAGTGAGCCGGAGATATCCTCCTATAGCGACATCAACTATCTCACTGCCGTGATAATCCTTATATGGGCCTGACTGTCCGAAGTGGCTCATCGAGACCATGATGAGATTGGTGTGAGAAGACGCAAGAGATTCAAACGAAAGCCCTACAGTTTCTAGATACCCCGGTTCGAAACTTTCTAAAACTACGTCACAATTTCCAATAATATTTCTGGCTAATTTTTGTCCTTCTAAGCTATCGATATCGATACTTATTGATCGTTTGCCAGCATCCAAGTGTAGATGTCTGCCACCGGTCTCAATATCTTTTTTGTCATCTCGAAACGGGCCCCAATGTCTCAGAGGATCACCTTCGGTTGATTCGATCTTGATGACCTCAGCTCCGAGACCCGCAAGCAGACGACCAGCATAATTGAAGCTGCCGGTCGTTAAGTCAACGACTCGAATACCCTCTAAGATTGCCGGACTTTTTGGTTCCTGCGCTTGCTCTGTCATAGTTATGTTGGCTCTCCAGCTAGGCGGGTGAATTCAGTTAGAATCCCGAGAAACTACCATCTCTTTTTTCAAGAAAGGCACGAACCCCTTCGGCTCGATCTTCAGAGAGAGTAACCAACGGTAGCACCATGGCGGACAGATCAAGTGCGCGCTCATAGTCCATACTCATAGTCTTATATGCCATCAACTTGCCGACTTTTTGACCGATAGGGGGCCCAGAGGCTACTTCTTTTGCAAAGTCTTCGAGTTTGGAATCGAATTCATCATCATCAACTAAATAATTAGTCACTCCCGCTTCATGACCCTCTTCGGCCGAGAGGAATCTGCCGGTGAACATCATCTCCATAGCCAAACGCCAGCCAATGATTTTCGGTATTGCCCAAAAGCCTCCTAGGTCGGCATACAGTCCTCTCTTCACATACGCGACCTGATATCGGGCACTAGAAGAAGCCACTGCAAGATCAGCGAGACAAGCCAGATCAAAACCAGCTCCTACACACGGGCCATTAATTCCGGCAATTATGGGGATATCAAGTTCCCTCAGTGCTTTGAATGTTTTCGTTTCGTGATGGAAATTCATTCGTTCACCCTCAGGATCTGGAGCTCCTGGATTAGGGTTACCGTCCTTGGGGTTGATATGGTCCCCGGTGGCACCTCCGGCATGATCCATACCTGAACAAAATCCCCGGCCTGCACCAGTAATAACAAGTACTCTCACACTACGATCAAAACGTATTTCTTCAAATACCTCCCGCATTTCCTTGAGCATCGGAAAAGTTAAGGCATTTAATTTCTCTGGTCGGTTGAGCGTCATTTTTACAATGCTCTGGTCATCACCTATTCGTTCTACCGTGATGTCTTGATATCCCATATTCTCCTCGTTCTGTATTAGTTGATTAGTTTAACTGCCGATTATGTATCGGCTCATATTAACGTTGAATTCCTACGTTGCAACTTATTTCCCAAATGGGGCAACTCGGCTAATGATTGGAACAGGGATTTGAGATAATCCATGAATATCAGTTACAGTATGCACTCAATGGATAATGATTTACCTCTGACTCACCTACGGGCCTTGGATCTCACCGATGAGGCGGGCGCTTTTGCGACGAGATTATTCGCAGATTTGGGTGGTGATGTAATTCGAATTGAGCCTCCGACAGGGGGTAGAATGCGCTCACGAGCGCCATTCCTTAAAGATGAGCCGTCGGTTGAAACCGGCCTTACTCATTTGTACCTCAATATAAATAAACGATCGATAGTGCTTGATCCGAGTGTCGAATCGGACGTGAAGTTGTTTGAAAATTTAGTCAGGCGCTCAGATTTTTTGTTTGGTAGCACAACTGGTAACAACTCATCTCCTTTGTCTGCGTGGAGAGAGCTTGTGGATTTCGACAATTTAAACGAGCGGCTGATAGAAGTGGAGATTAAGCCATTCGACGATCAGTCGTATTGGGAAAATTGGCATGGAGGTGACTTAATTAGTGCCGCGCTCAGTGGGCTGCTCTATGTAAGCGGCTCTTCCAATGGTCCTCCAGCACTAGCTCCTGGTGAGCAGAGCCACATTATGGCCGGATTAAACGCATTCACTGGGGCACTCATTGCGTTGGCAGATAGAAACAGAAATCCAGAATCCTCTGGCCCCTCAGTGTCGATTTCCACTCAGGAGGCACTGATGATGAGCGTGCTCCAGACGTCAAACATCAATTTCTGGGAAATTGATCGTAGGATACCGGCTCGACCCGGGATAGCGCCTCCAATTTATGAATGCGCGGATGGCCGATGGGTCGCGTTGCGAGTGCGGCCGGACAATCTAGAAGATTCGATTCAATGGTTATCAAATTCAGGCTTATTTAGTCGTGAAGAGATGGACAACATCCTTGCGATGGAACGTGTTCGTACGGATATCAACCGAGATCCCTACGTACGAGAAAGATTCGAGAAATTTACACGTACTAAAACATCGGACCAGTTGCTTAAGGAAGCTTGGGAACTTGACCTGATTGCGATGCCAGTGAATAGCCTGGATGATGTTGCAAAAGAACAACACTTTCTTGCCAGCCATCGATTTAGTGAATTGAAATTGCCGGACGGTCGTGAAGTTGATGTACCAAAAAGCCCTCTCGACGATCTGAATAGGGTAATGCCGTTAAATCCAGCTCCAAAACTGGATGAGCACAGAGATGAGATTTTGGCCGAATTGACGGATGGGAGCGGAACCCAGTCTGCCTCAGTTACGTCTTATTTGGGGACACCAACTGGTTCTGATAAGCCTCTCGATGGATTGCGTGTGCTTGATTTTTGTTGGGTATTAGCTGGTCCACTAGGCGGTCGAATTCTTGCAAACTTCGGCGCTGAAGTTATCCGAGTGGAGTCTATAAAGCGACTGGATGCCTTTCGTGTGAGACCCTCCCCAGCCGATACGGATTCATTGAATCTCGGTTACTGGTTTAATGATGTAAATGCTGGAAAGCAGTCGATATCACTTGATTTGGGCACAGAGCAAGGAAGAGAGATCGCCCGCAAATTAGCTGAGAATTCTGACGTAGTGATAAATAATTATCGACCTCGTGTGCTGGATCGACTTGGCCTCGGATTTGAGGTAATTAGCAAGAACAATCCGCAAGTTATTTATGCTCATTTGCCTGGTTCTGGGAGAGATGGACCTTGGGCTGACAAACCGACGATGGGTGGACATTTGACGGCAGCGGCCGGATTCAACGAACTAATGGGGCGTCCCGAAGATCCACCGCATGGTATTGGTTGTGCGTATCCAGATTTCACGTCGCCTCAAATTTTAGCTGCGAGTGTTTTAGCTGCTGTGGAACAGCGGAGACGTACAGGCGTGGGACATGAAATTTGGTTGAATCAAATGGGCTCAGCGTTGTCATTTATAGGAGTACCTTGGCTTACATTTCGTGACAAAGAAACTGTGCCACCGTCTAGTTTGAATCGGTCATTTAACGCGTGTCCCCACAATGTATTTCCTGCCAAGGGCGATGATTCTTGGATAGCGATTGCGTGTGAATCGAGTGCTCAATGGGATGCACTGATGAAAGTAGCACTGCCTTTGTCTGAAGAACTTAACTCGCCCGCATTTTATCTAGGTGAGCTGAAGTTGCGGGAAGACAGAATCGAGGCCATCTTGAGTGAATGGACTTCTCAATATGACGCGTGGGAATTGACGGATATTCTCCAGGCTGCTGGTGTTCCAGCGGCTCCTGTAGTTAATGTGCAGGACTGCGCTGAACGAATCCCGTTGAAGAATCACTATAGGGCCGTTAACCAACCGGACGCTCCAAATCATCAACTTCTCATTGATGGGGAGCCTATTCATATCAATGGGAGATCACCTGAACTGGAGCGCTCGCCGGCCTTTGGAGAACACTCAAGCCAAGTTCTACGGACTGTACTGGGTTTGTCTGATGGTGAGATTGCTGAGTTGGTGGTGAGCGGTGCTGTCTCGTAAAAGCTGCCGGTCAGCCCTGATCGTTTGCTTGTTACGTATCTGACTCGCAGTTATCGCCCCGGCAAAAACAAGTAGTCGAATCACTCGCACAGTCCCGGCAAATTCCCAATATTTCTAGTGAGTGACTGTGAACTTCAACACCCATCGTTTCGGCGATTAGTTTCATCTCAGCTTCTATTTGTTCCTCTAAATCATCAGTGAACTGAATATCCGTCGCAGAGTCACAACCTTTGCACAATACGTGATGATGGTGACTCGTGTGTTCAGTCGACAGCTCGACCATTTTTCTACCCTCAGGGGAGTTGAGGCTACTGACTAAGCCGACTTCAAGGAGTTCGCCCACAGCTCTGTACACCGTAGACAACGCCAAGTCTCCACCAGCCAACTCTACAATGTCATCAATATGGAGCGGTTGTGCCTGAGCCTCAAGCACCTTCAAGAGTGCCATTCGGGGGCGAGTTGCAGCTAATCCGTTCTGCCTCAGCTGCATTTTTTGGGAGGAAGTAACATCGACCATTGCTATATTTTACCTTCGATCCGTTACAAGACCTACGCAGGCTCGGCGATAAATACGGGAATGACTCGATCAGTTTTTTCTTGATAATCGTGATACGGGGGATAGGCTTGAACCGCAATCTCCCAGAGTCGGTTTTTCTCGGTCTCATCAGTTACTTCTCGAACGGTCATTGTCTGAACTTTATCGATATCTCTGATCTCAACCTTCGGGTCGGCTTTGAGGTTGTAATACCAGACCGGATGCTTCGGTGCGCCACCCCAAGAAGCGACCAATACATAGTTTTCGCCGTCGACGACACGCATCAGCGGCGTTTTGCGGACAGCACCTGATTTATTACCCATGTTTGTGACGATAATACAGGGTAGGCCGGTGTCTCTTAGTGTTGTACCCTCTGCGCCATTGGTTCTTTCGTATAGTTCTACTTGTTCTGCAACCCAGGAAATAGGATTGGGGATATATTCACTCATTTAGGTCCTCCGTGATTCTCTCTGGTGTGATGATAATGGTTTTACGAGAATCACGAGCCTAGCGTGCGCTATCAAGTCCTAACCCAGAGCCCTCGGGCAGGTAAACTCGCCCATCCTTTAAAGGGGGAAGCGCCATTCTTCCTGCAAACTCTCCTTGGATCCACGGGACCTCCATCCATGCGGTCATTGGTGAGGACATTGCCCAATGTATGGAGGCATATAGGGACGGGCCGATTCGGAAGTTATGCGGAGATAATGCAACGTTATAGAGTTCTACAAGAGGATTTATTCGTTTTGCTGCAGTCAGACCACCGATTTTTGTAATTTCTGGTTGGAGGTAAGTCACAGCATCTGAGGTCAATAGTTTATCAAAGTCACTAACGGTATATTCGTTTTCTCCGGCAGCGATCGGCAAGCCTGTTTCTACGGCTACCTTCTTGATGGTTGCATGATCTCGCATCGGACGGATTGGTTCTTCAAACCAGGTAATGCCTCTAGTTCCTATATCTAATCCAAAAGCTGTAGCCTCCTGTAAATTGAAATGTCCATTGACATCCACCATGATCTCTAATTCATCCCCGAAAGTGTCTCTGAGGACATGAACGTATTTGGCTTCAACCTCGTGGAGTTTCACAGCAGTGATGCCATGCTCCATTGCCCTCTGTGTTTCGGCAATAACAGTGTCGGTATCTCTTAGTGGGGGGAGGCTGGCATATGCCTGGATCGACTCATGAACTTGTCCACCAAGGATCTGTACCACAGGAATACCTAGTTGTTTTGCGAGAAGATCCCATAATGCGATGTCGACACCGGACATGCCCATCAGAAAGATACCTTGGTCAGCATATCTGTATCCGAAATCCCACAGATCAAACCAGTGCCTCTCGATCTCTCCGGATTTCTTTCCAAGTAATCTGGGAGTGATGAGATTTTCGATGGTACTTGCTATCGGGAGAGCACTTCTTCCAGGCATATCGCGGTCAGGGATTCCCCACCATGCCTCCCCCTGACCTGTTGTACCATCACTTGCTTGGATGGTCACAAACACTTGTGCCAAAGGGTTGCCAGATTCTACTGTTACCTCAATACTTTCTATCGTAGTCATAAATCACCTCTGACTTTCCATATGTTCAAGGATTAGCTCAGCAACTTTTAAAGGCTGCTCTTGCTGAACCCAGTGGCCGGCACCCGGTATTAAATTAGTCCCACGAAAGTCACTACATGCCCGTGATTCCATTAGTTCAAGACTACCTGGTCTTTGGAAAGCACCCCAATCACTCTCTCCGGCAATAAAAATGGTAGGGACGTCTATTTTTTTCCCCGCGAAAGCCTGCATAACCCGTTGATTGGGGCCGTAAGCTCCAGATCTGTACCACTGCAGTCCGCCCTGGAATCCGGTGCGTCCATACTCGATCGTGTAAACATTCAGTTCCTCTTCCGTTAACCACGTGCAGGAGTCGATTTCTGTCTGGCTAGGTGCCTCTTTTGAAACGGTTTCAGCCATCGTGTCATCCGAGTCCATAATGTAGTACGTGGGCATTTTTGCCACTTCTTCCGCTGACCAGTCAGCTAGCGGATACGGTTTGTTCTTCTTCCAGTCAGCACTCTTGTAATGGTAGTAGGAACGAAGGAACATACTAAGTCCCTGTGGGGCGTTCAGCATGTCCTGATTTGCCTCGGGGGTACCGTAGTACTGGTGATAATGCTTTCGCGGCCGTTGCAATTGTGCCATAGCCGAATATATGTCATAGCTGTTGGCTGACTGGATCTCTCGTAACGCTGGCAGGCCAGCAAAGGGGGCACTCATAAGTACGAGCGATCGGAACTTATCAGGCCGGATGGTAGACGCCCATCCAGCCACCGGTGATCCGAAGTCGTGCCCAACGACAGCACTTACATAATCTTTTCCCAGGGAGTCAAGTAATTCAACACAGTCCGCTACCAAATTGAGCATTGAGAAAGGTTCAAGAGGGTCGTCATATCGATCGCTCCAGCCGGTTGTTTGCCCATACCCTCGCATGTCAGGAGCAACGACATGGAATCCGGCTTCTGTAAGTGGTCGGAACAATTTGCGCCAGCTGTAGGCGATCTCTGGGAAGCCATGTAGGAGCAATATCGTAGGATTCTCAGGATTTTCATATCCTGATTCGAGGATATGGATATCTAGTCCATTCACTCCGGTGATGATTCGCGACCGCGTATTGGATTCCACATTTGCCGACCAGAATTCAGTATCCAGTTGCATTTTGCCTCCCTTAAATACTTGGCTTGTCGCGGCGCTATTTCTTCGCCAGTTCATACACACTGAAGTGTTCTACAGTAGCGACTTTTCTGCCGGAGTCAGATCGGATCTCGGTAAGGAGTTCCAAAAGTTTGTTCCCATTCCGTTCCGAGAAGCTAGTGATGAGACCCCGGGTAACAGAGGCTTCGCCTGCAAATAAAGGTGAGTGATGCCAGATTTTGCCTTGATAGTGGATAGTCGTGGATAATCCGAAATATTCATAGATCAGATATATAGGATTCCCCCACTGGCTTATCGGCACAACTGGCTTTCCGTCGATTTCAGTCGGGAAACCAGTGACAGAAGTGATTCCTGTAAATTCTGAGGCGTCATGCTCTCGCACTACTTCCATCATTTCGCCGACTAGGGCCTGGCTACCCAGAGGTTCTTCGAGCTGCTCTCGGACTTCTTTATCAGGGAAGTCCGGCGGCGGCGCAGTCTGAACAAAAGAACCCGAACACCTTGTGTCGTCTGTATTGTCCCCAAATAACTGAAATGTCCGATTATCTCCGTCGAGTTTGACGACAACTTTTTCGTCACTGTAAACGGGTTTTCGGAATTTCATTTCAACGTAACCGGATTCCAACCACCCAATACCTTGGTCGATTAGTCCTGCGCAGACGTGCTCGTATAGAGCAATTCCAGGAACAAATCCGCCTTGGAATCCCAGTGACTTAGCTTTTTCATCATCATGTATGCCGTTAGGACTGATGTTACGTGGGGTTGTTTCCCACTGTGTTGTTTTGATGTCTATTAGATTCATGACAACAGCTTAGTGCAACGGCACTTAGAAATGAACAAATATGTTTAAATGTGGATTCATAGAATAATTTACAAGGAGGTTTACAGTGCGACTAGGTCTATTTATTGGTGCTGTCCCAACGGGTCTCACTTTGACCGAGCAAGTGAAGCAAATAATCGAGGCTGAAAAGTCGGGCCTTGATAGCTTTTGGTTAGCTCAAACGGGTGAAAGTGACGTACTCACGACTATAGCTCTCGCTGGAGGAGAAACGGACAGAATTGAGTTAGGTACCGGTGTCATTCCAACCTACACCCGTCATCCAAATGTTTTGGCACAACAGGCTGTGACGGTAAATTCAGCTGTTGGGGGTAGGTTACTCCTTGGTATTGGCCCGTCCCACAAGCCAAATACGGAAGGCCTTGGACTCCGGTACGAACGACCAGCTCAACATATTCGTGAGTACGTCCAAATCCTTCGGTCACTCACCGTTGAGGGTGAAGTGGATTTTCGAGGCGAATACTACACGGGCCTCACTACTAGATTTAACCTTGAAGGCTCTACTCCGTTTCCGATTCTTGTGTCTGCACTTGCTCCACGAATGCTCCAAATCGCTGGCGAGCTTGCTGACGGTACCGTCACTTGGATGGCCGGCGTCACAGCCCTGCGTAATTATCTAATTCCGGAGATTCGTCGGGCCGCATCCGAAGCTGGTAGGAGCGATCCAAGAGTGGTGGTAGGAGTTCCGGTAGCGGTAGTTGATGACCAAGAAGAGGGTCGTTCGGTTGCGAGTGAAGTGTTCAGTGTGTACGGGAAGCTTGACAATTATCGGCGGATATTGGATCGGGGTGAGGTTGAAGGTCCCGCATCAGTTGCGATTACGGGGGACGAAAATTCAGTGGCGAGTCAGATCGAGGAATATGCTTCTATTGGTGTGACAGATTTAGTCGCTATGCCTTACCCAGTTGGTGCAAATAAAGAAAATTCTTTAAGTCGTACAAGGGATTTACTAATCAATATTGTCTCTGCCTAGTCGATATTGTCGACACTTTCTAAATAGATTCCTTTAAGGTTTTGGCTAGAGTTTTTGTGAAGCCCACGGTGGCAGCGATGTCATCGAGATCCGCCTCACGAATTGCTTTAACGCTACCAAATTTTTGTAGCAGAGCCTTCTTCTTTTTTGGTCCGACTCCAGGAACTGAATCGAGCGCTGATTTGATGGAGTTTTTTCTCCTTAATTTTCGGTGGTAAGTAATCGCAAATCTGTGAGCTTCATCTCGAATACGTTGAACCAAGTAAAGAGCCTCTGAATCCCGCGGAAGTATTATTGGTTCAGTGAAGTCTTTAACAAATAACTCCTCTTCCCGTTTTGCTAGGCCGCATAGTGGGATGTCAGGTTGTCCCATATCCCTTAGGACGTCTATAGCTACTGAGAGCTGCCCCTTGCCACCATCAATGATTACAAGATCAGGTATCTCGTCCCAGGCAGAACCTGAGTCGGAATTCGGCTTAGCACTCTGATCTTGTTCAAGACCTTTTTTCAGATGCCTAAAACGTCGGTTAAGTACTTCTCTCATCGAGGCAAAGTCGTCCTGTCCTATAACCGTTTTGATTTTGAACCTTCGATATTCGGATGTGCGGGGTTCACCATCCTTGAAAACCACCATTGATGCGACAGTATCGGCACCCTGATTTGTAGAAATGTCATAGCATTCGATACGCTTAGGGATGTCCGTCAGACCCAATTCATCTTGTAACAAGGAAAGTGCGGATGTAGTTTTATCTTGGTTTACGATCCACCGTGCATGATGCATTTTCAGAGCTTCAGAGGCGTTTTTTATAGTGGTATCAATGAGCGCACGTTTTTCCCCTCGCTGAGGAACCTGGATACGGACGCGAGCGCCTCTCTGCTCGGTAAGCATTTCTTCCAGTTGTGTGTGCTGGTCACTTGAATGGCTGGTGAGAACCAATTTCGGAATATAAGTTGCTGACTCATAGTACTGACTGAGAAATGCCTGCATGATTTCTCCATCATTGCTGTCAGAGATGCCTTCGACAATGAATGAGTCGGTATCCGCGACCACTGTACCTCGAACAAAAAATGCCTGTATACAGGCTTCGCTAGATTCTTTGACCATCGCAAATACATCAGCATCCATAGGCTGAGCCGTTGCCATCTGTTGGAGTTCAGTAACTTTTCCAATTGCCAGCAATTGATCTCGAAAATTTGCAGCTCGCTCATATTCCTGATTTGTCGATGCCACGGTCATTTCATCTTCAAGATGTCGCTTAACCTCATCTGACTTTCCATCTAGGAAGAGGATAGTGTTGTCAATAACACCTCGGTATTCATCTGCTGTGCAGTATGCGGTGCAGGGGGCGAGACATCTTTTGATGAAGTAGTCCAGACACGGACGTGCGTCGGTGCCAGTAATTTCTTTACTACATGAGCGCCAGGGGAATAGACGGTTGGTTATATCAAGGGCATGTCTTACGGACCCAGCGGAGGCATATGGTCCGAAATATCGAGCTCCGTCGTCATCGACCTTACGAGCAATTTGTACCCGTGGCCAGGCGGACTTCACGTCAATTTTTAGATATGGATAGTGCTTGTCGTCTTTGAGTCTGACGTTATAGCGTGGTTGATGTCTCTTGACTAGCGTGGCTTCCAAATGCAACGCTTCAGCCTCAGTCTTTGTGACGACATGTTCCAAACGCTGGATTTCCTCTGCTAATGCTCGAACCTTTGGCTCCATAGAACGGCCAGAGCCGAAATATGATCGAACTCGGGTGCGGAGCTTGAGTGCTTTGCCGATATAAATAATGTCCTCGTTGGCATCACGCATGAGATAAACCCCGGGTGATTCGGGTAATGCGCGGACCTGATGCATCATTCGTTGTTTACTAGGCATATTAGAATTTTAGGGGTCTACGGGAGGATGGTGACAAAATGAAGGTAGGATTTATCGGCCTTGGAAATATGGGGTCACATATGGCCCGTCATATAATTCAGGCCGGCTACGAGGTAATGGTGCATGATCTGTCGGAAACTGCGGCTGAATCTCATCTGGAGCTAGGCGCTGATTGGGGGAGTACACCCGCGGAGGTTGCCATGTTCGCTGATGTAGTATTCACGTCCTTACCAGGGCCAAAGGAAGTGGAAGTGGTGGCTCTAGGTGATTCGGGAATAGTTGAAGGCGCTCATGATGATCTCATCTACGTCGATCTATCGACGAATTCCCCAGTGACAGTAAAGAAAATACACCAACGATTTGCCGAGCTCCAGGTAGACATGCTGGACGCACCTGTCAGTGGAGGAATTCCAGGCGCAGAAGAAGGATCGCTAGCAGTGTTAATAGGCGGCGATGAGTCAACATTCATGAAGATCCGAGACTTGATGAGCACGTTTGGAGATCCAGATCGATTACTTTATATCGGACCCTCGGGCTCAGGTAATATCGCAAAACTTTCACATAATCTTGTTTCCATTACGAGTGGAATGGTGCTCGCTGAAGCAATGAGTCTTGGCGTAAAAGCAGGAGTAGACCCAGCGACTCTGATGAAAGCCATACAAGGTGGGGCATTTGGTAGAGGAGGCTCAATTCACAATGGCGTTCCAAATATCGTGCTACCGGGTAAATTTGAGGAGGCTCAATTTGCACTTGAACTTGCTCGCAAGGACCTCCGACTGGCACTCGACTTAGCCAGAGAAGTTGACGTTCCCGCGAAATTTTGTGCGGCAGCAGAACAGGAAGCTACCGAGGGTATCAATCATGGGTTTGGACAATTAGATCAGACCGCATCTTTCCTTATTCAGGAGAAACGAACCGGAGTTAGCGTGAGAGGGCAGTGAACTTTTCTGACAGAATGCGCGTAGACGCCGGATTAAGATTCGTGCCACAAACGTGAGCATTAAATCCGAATTGCGTGTACCATCCTCACACTAGTAAAAAACGTAGCTGGCGGCTGCTTAAATTAGTTCATTTTAGGAATCTTAGGAAGGATTACGAATCATGGGTGAGCTCACCGGAGAACAAATTATTGCGAAGGCACTCAAGACGCAAGGCGTCGAACACGGCTTTGGAGTGGTAGGAATCCCGGTTTCCGGTATTGCTGGAGCCATGATGAAAGAGGGTATGACGTATCACGGGATGCGTCACGAGATGCCGGCTACATACGCCGCCCAAGCAGTCTCATATTTGAGTGGAAATGTAGGAGTAGCCCTTGCCGTATCTGGACCTGGAGTACTAAATGCTGCTGGTGCATATGCGAATGCATGGTCAAATCGATGGCCAATGCTCCTCCTAGGTGGGTCTTATGAGCGATCTGGACACTTGCAGGGGTTTTTCCAGGAAACAGATCAGCTAACCGCTATGCGTCCATACTCAAAATTTGCTGAGCGTGTTGAAGATCCGTACAGACTGCCGATATACATTGCTGAAGCGATCAAGAAGGCAACGCATGGTACTCCTGGACCGGCCTACCTTGACCTCCCCGGTGATGTGATACAAAACAGCTGGGACGAAGATAAAGTAATTTGGGCACCCAAGGTACTCAGCCCGAGGAAAACATTATCTGATCCGACCGATGTTGAGTCTGCAATTGAGGCATTGAAGACAGCCGAGCAGCCGTTGGTCATTTTCGGTAAGGGAGTCAACAATGCCGACGCTGCCGACGAGATGCGAGAGTTTGTAGAACGAACAGGTATACCGTATCTTGCCATGCCTATGGCCAAGGGAATTATCCCTGATGATCATCCACAGTCTGCCGCTGCTGGACGTTCCTTCGTGCTTCAGAATGCCGATTTGGTTGTATTGGTAGGTGCCCGACTTAACTGGATGTTGCACTTCGGTCTTCCTCCACGATTCAGAGAAGATGTGCGAGTGATCCAATTAGATTTCAACCCTGAAGAAATCGGAGTAAATGTTGCTACTGAGGTGGCTCTGATTGGTGATGCCAAACTCACATTAGGTCAGATGATCGATGTGTTGGATAGAGATCAGTGGCAATTCCCGCAGGACTCTGAGTGGCTGAATGAAGTGGGCGCGAAAGTCAGAGAGAACTCTGAGACTGTTGAAGAAATGAAACAGGAAGAGACTTCGCCACTTGGATATTACAGAGCACTGCGTTCTATTGACGAACGATTACCGGACGACATTGTGTTCGTATCTGAAGGTGCTAGCACTATGGATATTTCACGTACAGTTGTCAACCAGATGCAGCCACGAACTCGTTTAGATGCATCTTCGTATGGATCCATGGGTCTCGGGCACGGATTTGCGATTGCCGCGGCGGTACAGTCAGGTAAACGAGTAATTTGTCTTCAAGGTGATGCAGCATTTGGGTTTGCTGGAACGGAATGCGAAGTGGCAGTGCGCCATAATCTTCCTATTACTTGGATTGTATTTAACAATGGTGGGATTGGTGGTCATGACCCCGAAATGTATTCGGATGCTGATTCAGGTTTCCTTCCACAAGGCGCGATGAACTTCAACGCTCGCTACGATGTGATGATGGAGGGTCTTGGAGGAGTTGGTTATAACGCCAACAATTCGGAAGAACTCGATGCTCATATTGAAGCCGCACTAAAGTTGGACGGACCATCGTTGATTAATGTGCCGTTGGCGCCTGATGCTAAGCGCAAGCCGCAGAAATTTGCGTGGTTAACCCGAACATAAAATTGAAGCAGAAGTAATTTTTCAACCTTTTGAGGGACGAAAAGTGAGGTAAAAATGGTCGAGCTTAAAGACGATGCAGTACAGGCAGCATTCCGTGAGACTGTGAGGTCATTCATAGACACTAACAGTCCTAAGAACAAAACCGATGGCGAGGCTGATCCGGAAGAGTCTGGTTGGTCAAAAGAGGCGAGAGCAAAAACCAAGGATTGGCGTTCTGCTCTGGTTGAAAACGGATGGATCGCACCGGCTTGGCCTAAAGAGTATGGCGGCGCCGGACTGTCAATCAACGAACAATTTATTCTCAATGAAGAGCTAGCCGAAAATGGTCTCAGCAATGAGGGTGGATTTGGTGTGATGATGCTTGGTCCGACACTGATGATTCATGGCTCGGAGGAACAAAAAGCAGAGCATCTCCCGAAAATATTGAAGGGGGATGTCATTTGGTGTCAGGGATGGTCTGAACCGGGCTCAGGTTCTGATTTAGCGTCACTTCAAACCCGAGCGGTACGTGACGGGGATGAATATGTTCTGAACGGGCAAAAAATATGGACGACAGGCGCGCAGCATGCAAATTGGATGTACATGCTTGCACGGACCGATGCGGATGCACCAAAGCATAGAGGAATTTCAATGCTAATGTTTCCGATGGAATCTAACGGTGTTTCTGTTAGACCCTTGGTAAATATGGCTGACTTTAAAGGATTCAACGAAGTATTTTTCGAAGATGTCCGTGTACCAATTGAGAATCGACTAGGAGAAGAGAACCGAGGCTGGTATGTCGGGATGACTTTGACCGACTACGAGCGGTCAGGTATCGGAAACTCCGTCGGGACGCAGAGAAGACTTGAAGGGCTACTCAAGGCAGCCCGCACGACTGATTCGAATCAAACCGTCATGAATAGCTCCACAACATGGCGACTAAGCTATGCTGATCGCTGGGTGGAAGCTGATATCGCTCGACTGTTTTCGTATAATAACAACACGATTCAGGTTCGCAATATGGTGCCTAATCACGAGGCGTCCATGTCTAAATTATTCACGACAGAGTTGAGTCAGAAAATCGCAGCTACAACGATCAAGCTATATGGCTTATACGGGACACTATGGGATTACAACCGCCCAGAGGCACTGAAGGGGAGAGCCGCTGGCGGCTACCTTAGTGCTGTTAGTGCGACGATTGCTGGTGGGACTAGTGAGATCCAGCGTAATATTATTGCGACTCGGGGCCTCGGACTTCCACGCGGTTAACATATTTGCCGTACTGGTGAGGAGGCATTTGTGCCCTATCGCTCGATGCCGAAATTTGATACTGGTCTAGTCGAACTAGGTGATGGTATTTATGCCTATCTCCAATGGGATGGTGGATGGGGTGTGAGTAACGCTGGATTTGTCGACAGTGACGATGATGGTCTCTTGGTGATCGACGCACTTATGGCTCCGTCAATGACCCAAGAATTTGTTAGAGCAATGCGCACCGTTTCTTCTCTGCCCTTTAGTAAATTGATTAATACTCATTCACATGCAGATCACACAAACGGTAACCAATTCATTGAAGGTGCAGAGATTATTGCTCATCAGAACTGCCGGAATGAGATGTTAGATGCCGAAATTCTGGCTAGGGAAGCGGCCGCGAAGTCACCTCCAAGGGGCGATAAACCTGCCTGGATACGTGATGATTGGTGGGAGGAACTGGCTGTAGTGCAACCCTCTCTTCCAGCTGTCACATATGGAAAATCTATGTCTATACAGCAGGGGGAGCATGAACTGACTTTGGAATATCGCGGTGAAGCTCATACCACTGGCGACTCATTAGTTCTATTTGCAGACCAAAATTTGTTCTTTTCGGGGGATCTTTGCTTTTTTTATGCAACTCCTCTTTGCAGAGGAAATCTCGAGAACTGGATCGATATATGCGACTACCTTCTCGAATCTCAAATTGAAACCGTAGTACCCGGTCACGGTCCTATCGGTGGGAGTATGGAGATTGCAGATATGCGCGAATATTTTGAAGTTATACATACCCGCACACGCCAAATGTTTGATGCAGGGGTAAGTCTCAAACAAGCTATGGAACAGATAGACGTGGGTGAGTTTGCCAAGTGGCCAGAATCAGAGCGTAACGCTATGAATGTTGCTCATTTGTACGGGCTTTGGGATAGAAACTAGACCTAGAGGCCTTCCCTTGCCAACATCCTAGCAACATCGATAAGCCGACAGGAATATCCCCACTCATTGTCATACCAGGTGACAGTCTTTGCCAGCTTACCTTCGTCTACTGCCATAGTAGATTGTGCATCATGAATAGCTGATCCTGGATGTTTTTTGAAGTCAGAAGAAACTAATTCTTTAGGCTCATAATAAAGCAGTCCAGATAAATCACCTGTAGCCGCCTCTTCAAACGCTTCATTGATCTCATTCGCAGATGGTGAATCGCGGAGTGCGGTAACGAGATCAACTACGGAGACTGTAGGAGTAGGGACTCGATAAGCAAAACCGTCAATTTTTCCCTTTAGTTCTGGGATAATCTCACCTATAGCGCTAGCCGCCCCTGAAGATGTGGGCACTATATTTAGCGCGGCCGCTCTTGCTCTCCTCAAATCTTTATGTGAATTATCTACTAAGTTTTGATCTCCGGTATAGGCATGAATTGTTGACATCAGTCCGGAATCAACACCAAATGCATCATTCAATACTTTGACCGCGAGCACGATGCAGTTAGTGGTGCAAGAACCTGCAGATATTACATTGTGTGCATCGGGAGAATATTCCTGATGGTTTGCGCCCATAATCACTGTCCAGTCGACACCCTTGGCAGGGGCAGAGATGATGACTTTTTTGGCTCCGTTTTGGAGATGCCCATCGGCCTCGGCGGCGGTTCGAAATTTCCCAGTGCTCTCAATCACTACATCAACTTCTACCTGATTCCAGGGAATTGACTCGGGGTTATCGCCATTGAATACCCGTACCTTGTGTCCATTGATATTCAATTCGTCTCCTGAGACTTCAATTTCCGCTGGGAATCGTCCATAGTCGGAATCGTACGATAGAAGATGTGCTCGTACTTCTGCAGGGCCCCGATTAATCGCGACTATCTCTACGTCATCTTTCCCCTCACGGGTCCAGCTTTCCCACCAAGATCTGAAAGCTGTTCTGCCTGTTCGTCCGAAGCCATTTATTCCGACTCTTACCGTCATCCGATACCTCCACTGAAGACGCTTAACTTTGCCATTTTAGCTTGCAATCAACGGCTTTGCAGACTATTCGCTATGGAAACTGATCATTTCTTGAATATGAGTCTCTATTGCTAGAACAAAATACGGGAGGTGGCATCAGAAGGTTGTCTTCGGAAGTTTGTGAGTAGGTGTCTTTTTCTGCCCTCGGGATCAGTGAATTCATCGAGATAACATCGATTAGGATCGGATAGCAGCTGATCGACTTCTTCTTGGAATGTGTTGATTTTGGACTGAGTAGAATCCTCTATGGGGAATTCATTAGGATTCTGGAGGGCTGTCTGCAGAAGAAAATTTAAAATCATATTTGCCCATCCCAATAGAAGTTGTGACCACCCAATGTGGAAGCTCTTATCTCCAAAATGGAGAGGATATTTCTCATGAGTGGCCTCATTAGCTACAAAAAGTGAAGTTGGGCCGAAATTGGGACGACCAAAGTCGCTTGCGGCTCTATAGATATTCCGGATTGATTCCTCTGAGGCAATTACAGAACCAGCAAAATAGATTCCTATTCCGATTTCTGTTGCTTTGGTTTCGGTATGAGTGCTGAAGGCTTCATGTGTCCATCTAGTCCATTCCTCTATTTCTTCTTTTAGGCCTCGGAAAGCTGCAGCTGATTCAACTGATTGGCGGATGATGGACATTGCTGATTGGTAACTTCCAGATCTTATTAGTAACACTGCATCAGCTATTGATAGTAGTGATCTGCTCCATTGAGAGGCATATCCAGCCATAACCATTGATCGGCTCTGAGGTTGGTATCCAGTGTTTACCGCCTCCAATGAAATATCCAATCCAGACTGTATAAGCCGCAGATCAGCCCCTAGATTAAAACCAGTTTGTCTCCACGAGTCATTTGAGGCAGGGTCTGAATATATAGGCTCAGTCGGTAACTGCAGCTGCTCCAGTATTTTCATGCCCGAGACTCGCTGAGGAGAGGCTGCAATTGGGAGATCACCAAACAAGTTTGAATCAGTACTCATTTTCTTGAACTCCTAAAACTATTCGCCCCGGGGTATGTGGCCGCGGAACCCAACCTGTCTTCAATACGAATCAGCTCATTATATTTTGCAGTCCGCTCGCCTCGTGCTGGAGCCCCTGTTTTGATTTGGCCAGACTTTGTAGCGACGGCAAGATGAGAGATGGTGACGTCCTCAGTCTCTCCCGAGCGGTGTGAAATGATGGTCGAAAAATTATTCTCCTGAGCTAACTGCACTGCCTCCAGAGTCTCACTTAACGTCCCTATTTGATTTGGCTTGATGAGAATTGAATTAGCAGCGCCAAGTTCTATGCCAGTCTTGAGTCTATTTTTATCTGTCACAAATAGGTCGTCACCCACAAGCTGCACGTTTCTACCCAGTCTGCTAGTGAGGTTGACCCATGAATTCCAGTCATCTTCAGCAAGACCATCCTCAATAGAAACAATGGGATAAGTATCACACCATTTAGACCACAAATCGATCAAGTCAGTCCCCGTTAGGCGTCGATTTTCTCTCGATAAAAGGTATTCCTCTGAATCAGCTATGAAGAATTCCGTTGCTGCTGGATCGAGAGCTATGCAGACATCATCACCAGGTTTTTTGCCAGATTTCTCTATAGATTCCATGAGTAACTCCATAGCAGCTTCATTACTGGGCAGTTGCGGGGCAAATCCACCCTCATCACCAACCGTTGTAGTTAGCTTTCGCGCAGTCAATGTCGTTTTCAGAATCTGATATATCTCAGCTACCCACCGAATTCCCTCCGTGAAGCTTCCCGCACCGGTGGGAACTATCATGAATTCCTGAAAGTCAGTTGAGTTTTCTGCATGTGCTCCGCCGTTTAGTACGTTGCACATTGGCACGGGCATAAGATAGTCCACCTGCGGATTTAGATATTGATAGAGGGGAGTTCTTTCGTGGTTTGCCACTGCCCATGCGTTGGCTAGCGATACCCCTAGAATCGCATTGGCACCTAATCTGGACTTGTTTGGCGAGCCATCAATGTCCATAAGTAGTCTGTCTAGCGCAAGTTGATCCCTGGAATCCAAACCGATAATTTGTTCGCTGATTTCACTATTGACATAGTTGGTCGCTAACTGGACACCTTTGCCGTGAAATCGATTCTTGTCCTGATCTCGTAATTCCACTGCTTCATGAGCACCGGTGGATGCACCACTTGGTACCAGAGCCGTTCCAATGGCACCTGACTGCAAGGCTAGTTCAACTTCTACAGTTGGATTGCCTCTTGAATCAAGAATTTCTCTTGCTTTGACACTGGATACTAAGAAAGAATTTGTCATGCGTTTTCCCCATCCACTGACTTTTCGATTTAAGCCCTCGGGTGAAGACTATCGTAGGAACTTCTTAGATGGCTGTCACTCAGAGCAGTATAAGTTTGCGTGGTCGACAAATTGGCGTGACCAAGAAATTCCTGTACTTCTTTGAGATGGATACCACCTCTGAGTAGATGGGTGGCGAAGGAATGTCGTAGAGTGTGAGGTGAAATTTGTTGACTTAAGTTGGCTCTGATTGCGGCATTTTTGATAATATTCCAAGCACTTTGCCGAGTAATTGGTTTACCTCGGGAAGTTAAATAAACCGCTGCTGTTGCCGAATTCTGTGCTAATTCCTGCCTGCCATGATCGAGGTATTCTCGTAGAAATATCTCAGCATGCGATGGGATAGGAAGGATGCGTTCTTTGTTTCCTTTTCCGATCACCCTCACTGAGGCAGGCGGCAGCAGCAGGAGTGAATCCATTTGTAGGTTCACAACTTCGCTCACTCGAACACCGGTGTAATACATGAGCCAGACCAGACTGCGATCTCGAAGCTCTAGTGGATCCCGTGCGTCGTCGAAACTACTCAATAGAGCGTCAATATCATTGGGACTAATTGGACGGGGCAATGATTTGTTTTTTTTTGGTGCTTGGATGTTTGCTATAGGGTTAGACTCGATTATCCCAGTGTCGAGAAGGTACGCAATGAACGATTTGATGGTAGCCAGACGACGAGCAATTGTTGCGCGGGAATATTGTCTTCGATTAAGGTCTGTCAGATAATTTCCCAGTAACGTTTCATCAAGAGTTTCTATATTTAGTTTCGTACCAGTCTCCTCTATGAAGCCCACTAAATGATTCAGATCGGAGCGATACGCGCTGACAGTGTTTATAGATGCAGCGAGTTCAATCGCCATGTAGTCAAGGAAACTTGATTGGTAGTCTGATATTAGGGACATCGCAATTTATTTCTTAACCCGATCTATAGGTTCAGGCGATTTGTGTAGCTAGTAGTCTCAGTCTATATCACCGAGGATAGCAACTATATTGTTGTCGATGTCCTCAATACTTATTTCACCCATGAATTTTTTGACCAATCTGCCCTCTCTGTCGATAAAAAAAGTGCCAGGGAACCCCCATATTTGATAATTTTTGGTAACTGAATTATCAGGATCCTGTAATAATTTGAATGTTATTCCCAAGTCTTTGGCAAAGTATTGTATTTGTTCAATACTTTCCCGATCGCCGTTTATCCCAATGATCGCGATACGGTCTCCGTACTTATTTTGTATAGATTGGAGGCTAGGCATCTCTGACTTGCAGGGTCCGCACCACGAGGTCCAGAAGTTAATAATTACAGGGATACCCTCCAAATCCGAAAGCATGATGTTTTCACGGGTGTTCACATCTAGCAGGGAGAAATTAGGTGCTGGTAGCCCTATTCCGAGAATATTTTCACTTTGATTGATGGAATCATCAGATTCTGACTGTTGAATATTGCTTATCGCCGTCGTAGCTGCTTGGTTTGAAGGTGAGCCAAAACTGATTTCCATTTGGATATTTACGTCAAAAACTTTCCAAGCTAGGACCGTCGTGACAGCAGTGAGTACAAAAATAAGACCTACGCACAGAACAGCTAGAGACTTGTAATTCATCTTTGGCAGTCCAAAATTATTTTGTCCATCCTCATTATACTGTTAATGCATACTAGTTTTAGAGACTTGCTGCGATTGCATTACATATGGGCAGACCATCATTTAGCTTCAACCAATTCCGGCCCCTGTCGTGAGACGCAAAAATCATTCCTCCTGCGGCAATGAAGACCAGATCTTCCCAATCAGAAGGTCGAGTCACGCACGGTATTTCTTCCCATTCGTCCTCGCCTTCCAATATCAATCTCGACCAAGACACGCCACCATTGGCAGACCGAAAAACCGCGCCACTCGTTCCAGGTGAGTGTCGAGCCATTGACAGCACCAGTGAATCCGGTGCTCCCGGCAGGACTGCAAGTGAACCACCAAAAGATCTATCTAATCCTCCAAGGGATTGTATCCATGAATAGCCTTCATCCTCCGATCGATATACTCCGCTCGAAGCAGTTGCGAAGAGACGATCAGCTCTAGTCGGGTGGGAGTATATCTTGTGGACTTTCGGATCGAGTCCATCAGCACGCCTAAGCCAGGAATCACCGTTATCTCGGGTGTGCCATGTTCCGCCTCCGCTAATTCCTATAAGGATGCCTTCCTTTGCTTGAGCCACTGACACGGGTCTCGGTTTTTCTCCGGCAGGAGGAGAGAATCTACCATGTCGGATTATATGTTGAACTCCCTCAATCTCGCGCCATGACTCGCCGGATGAGTCTGAGGAGAAAAGCTTGCCTTCAGTAGTGCCAGCAAATAACGTTCCGGCAGTTGTTACTGCTACAGCAGCCACATCTTGCTCGAGGCTATTTTGCCAACGTTCATTGCGACGTCCGTTGTGGACCCAAACTCCCTCTGCTGAGGCCGCTATACCAAGACCGTCGCGGTATTCCACGTCCAAGAAAGTTGTATCTGCCACGATTGTCCTTGGTTCCCCACCGGGATCCAAGGACAGCAGACCCTCGTTTGTGGCCATTATTATTCCAACTGGTTCGTACATTCGCTTACTGATCATGTAGATATTTTGCCTCTTGGCAGTTTACTCGTCTAGTTCACTGATCATCTCAACGAGTAGCGGTAGAACTTGTCCAGATTCGGCACCAATTGCAATTGTTGCATGTTCCGTCAATTGCGTTGGTTCAGGATTGATTTCAATCAGTATTTTCCCACGCTGTATAGCCTCGACAGGGAAGGCAGCAGCGGGATATACCAGAGCTGATGTCCCGATAGTGAGAAAAACGTCACTGAGATCTGAGTGCATACTACTTGAATTGAGTGCCAGTGGCGGAATGGGCTCACCAAACATAACCGTGTCGCTTTTGATAATCCCGTCGCACCCATCTTCATCACAGTACACTGGCAAAATGTTCGGGTCGTAGGTGAAGTCACGTTGCGAAATTCGGAATCCGCAGGATATACAACGCATCCAATTTCTATTCCCATGAATTTCAGTGAGAGACTGATGACCTGCTCTTCGATGTAGGTCATCAATATTTTGAGTAATTAAATGCCTCAGGATACCCATTTCTTCCATTTTTGCTAGGGCGAAGTGCCCTGGGTTTGGCTGTGCCGAATCGATTTTTTGTGCGAAGTCACCTAGCGAGTTATTTGAGCGCTCCTCCCACCATCTTTTTGGATCACGCTGGAACTGTTGATACTGGTCGAGCGGCGGTTCACCGTTTTCAGTCCAAAGACCACCACTCCCCCTAAAGGTTGGTATTCCACTTTCTTTTGACATGCCTGCCCCAGCTAGCGCAACGGTATACGGCCTAGATTGCAGAATGTTCGCAGCCTGTTGTACTAATTCTCGAGTAGTGTGCTCCATAAGTACATAGAATTTACACGTTAGCGTTCTAAAATGTAAAACCGAAGTGATGGATTCCTGGCGATTATGATAACTTTTTCGCCGCTGCCCTTAGGAGCTGTTCAGTTTCCGCCCATCCAATACATGGATCAGTGATGCTAACCCCGTATTCGAGCTTAGAGGAGTCACTAGGTAATGGTTGGCTTCCTGGGTTGATGAACGACTCTAGCATACACCCGACGATGTTTTTATTGCCTTGATTTCTTTGCTCGATGAGGTTCTCAAATACAAGATGCTCGTTTTCATGATTTTTCCCGGCGTTGGCGTGAGAGCAATCCACAATAAGTTTGGGATCTAGACTTGCTGCAGTCAATATATCCTGCGCATGAGCCACCTGCTCTGCCTCGTAATTGGGGCCATCTTCACCACCTCGAAGTACCAAATGTGCGAATGGGTTGCCGGCTGTATTTACCACACTTGTTTGCCCA
This sequence comes from uncultured bacterium, assembly GCA_964011795.1. Lineage (GTDB taxonomy): Bacteria > Chloroflexota > Dehalococcoidia > UBA2979 > UBA2979 > UBA2979. Next base: position 37,935 of record CAXGQC010000007.1, read on the forward strand.
TTTTTATCAATGCCAAGAAAAGCTTGAGCTGCCTTTGCAGCGCGTATTCCATTAACTGCGATATCAATACTGCCACTGGTTGCATTCTTGAAACCCACTGGCATCGAGAGACCACTCGCCATTTGACGATGAGTTTGACTTTCAGTGGTTCTAGCTCCGATAGAGGACCATGTCACCAGATCGGCCAAATACTGAGGAACGATCGGATCTAGGAACTCGGCTCCCGCGGGCAGTCCTTTTTCATTGACCGCAAGCAATATTTTGCGGGCTCGCTCTAAGCCCTCTTTGATCGCATAGACTCCATTGAGATTCGGATCATAAATCAGACCTTTCCACCCGAGGATGGTACGAGGTTTTTCAAAATAAACTCTCATTACCACAAGAATCTGCTCTTTAACTTCTTCTGCTAATACTGCCAGGCGACTGGCATAGTCAATGGCGGCCTGTTCGTCATGCACTGAACATGGTCCAGCTACTACCAGGAACCGACTATCCTTTCCTGAAAGAATATCCTGCACTTGATTACGACCACTGAGCACGGTATCACGCGCCGTAGGGCTTAATGGGACGGATTCAGACAGCGCGGCCGGGGTAGGGAGCTGCTCGGTACTGAGCACTCGTACATCCGCAGTGATCCCGGAGGAAGTTTCAGTTGTCATAGGGCTGGGGTCCCTTTCCTGTCTCGTCTATCGCGTTGGCCATCTCAGTACACGTATACCGAAATAGAGTTTCTGATTATCCCACATTATTTCCTCGTGGGGAATAGAGCGTCGTTAGAGAGAGAAGTCATCGAGAGGCCCCACAACCATTCTGTTGTTCTGTGTGTCTATTTCAAGGACCACCGATCGTATCGCCGGAATTAGTATTTCAGTATTTGTAGTTGTGGCAATGAGATAAACATCATTTGCACCAGTCTGGAGAACTTGTTGTAGGGTTCCAATTTTATTGCCATTTGTTGAAAACACGACCATTCCTTCCAGATCGTGCACATAGA
>CAXGQC010000008.1:0-38787 GCA_964011795.1 uncultured bacterium
CTTCCAAAGACAAGCTGCGCTCCCAAAAAGGACTATTTATCCAAGTAAAAGAATCGATCGCGCCAATTGAGGCGAGAGTGAACGCTCTTTCGGAGAAAGAGGCAGCTCTTGAATCTAGTCGCGCAAAATCAGAGAGTGAGTTGCGTGAGAGTGAGTCTCGCATGCGGGATTTGCAATTTGATATGGAGAAACATGAGGATCAACTCGAGCGCATAAAAAATGAAATGCGCGAAGAAGAAGTAGGCTTGGATACCTTAGTGCAACCAATTCTTCAGAACCTTACAGAACAAGAATCCGATAATAAATTCAGTGAAGCTCAAATAATGGTTCGAGAGTTACGTTCACAACTTCGGTCGCTCGGTCCAGTAAATATAGATGCGCTCGACGAACTAGAAGAGATTAATGAGAGGTATGAATTTCTTACTCTTGAAATGGAAGATCTTGAATCAGCATTGACTGAATTGCGCGCCGTGATCAAAGAGCTTAAATCAGAAATACAGCATTCATTTATCGAGACTTTTGAACAAGTGAATCATCATTTCAAAGAATACTTTGTTCGTTTTTTCGGTGGTGGATATGCGGAATTGAAACTGGTCACCCCTGAGCCGACTGCGGTAATTGAGTCTGATGGCGAGTCTACAGATGTCGAGAAGGATTCCTCTCTACTCGAGTCAGGTCATACCGAAACTCCCGGTACGGGTGAGGGTATTTTGGGAGGAGATTTGTCATTGCTGCCAAACGATAAAGAGGCAGGTGTAGAGATATATGCCCAGCCACCTGGAAAGAAAGTTACTCGCTTAGCGGCTTTGTCGGGCGGTGAACGGTCACTTACGTCCGTTGCTCTATTATTCGCGTTGCTCGCAGTCAATCCGTCGCCGATTGTGGTACTTGATGAAGTAGATGCAGCTCTAGACGAATCAAACATAGGTCGATTTATTACGACTGTCCGAGACTTTACTGAGAATACTCAATTTCTCGTCGTGTCACATAGCCGACTTACCATAGAGGCGGCTGATTCAATTTATGGAGTTTCTATGGGGAGTGATTCGGCAAGTCAAGTTCTGTCGATGCAGATTAGTGAGGCTGATGAGCAGAATGCCGCGTAATGCACTGAGCTGTTTGTATGCCTAGCATGGACCTGTTCAAACGCCGTGAGAAATCTGGTGAAAGACCCTCAGATGATGATTCCGAGCAGCTCAGCAGAGCAGTCGGAGTTACTCGGAGGTCAATTTTTGGGAAAATAGGCTCAATATTGGGCCAAGACCAGATCACGACGGCGACTTGGGAGGAATTAGAAGAAGTTTTAATTGGGGCAGATGTCGGTGTGCAAACGGCACTTTCGTTGGTGGAACGGGTGAAATCGCAAAATCCTCGTCAACCGGAAGACGTGAGGGCATTACTGCGAGAAGAGCTAGTTGAAATATTGAATCGCGCTGAGCAGCATCATGATTCGGATAACGATACTTTGGAGCACCAAGTGTCTAAAGATGAAAAAAAACCTTACGTGATTCTGATGGTCGGGGTCAATGGAAGTGGAAAAACTACCATGATCGGTCGAATTGCAGCCAAATATATGCAGGAGAGCTATGTTGTTATGGCGGCTGCGGCAGATACATATCGTGCAGCCGCTATTGAACAGCTAGAAACCTGGGGCGATATGGTGGGATTCGATGTAATCTCTCAACAAGCCGGAGCTGATCCAGCGGCTGTTGCGTTCGACGCTATAAATGCGGCGAAAGCAAGGGACTGTGATCTTGTAATTATTGATACTGCGGGAAGATTGCAGAACAAAACTAGCCTCATGGATGAGCTAGCGAAGATTAAGCGAGTTATCAATCGACAACTCGGTCGTGATTTAGATGAGGTTCTTCTCGTGTTAGATGCTACAACAGGACAGAACGGATTGAGCCAGGCTGGTATTTTTATGGATACGGTAGGAGTTACAGGGGTTGCCTTATCCAAACTCGATGGTGCAGGTAAAGGTGGAATTGCATTCGCTATCGCTGAACAATATTCGCTGCCTGTTAAATTTGTTGGCACTGGCGAGAAACCAGGGGACATTACATTATTCGATGCTGAAGTATTTGTTGACGCACTGCTTACCACGGATGAGGCTAGTGACTGATATTTTGATATTAGGCCATTGATATGTCTGCAATAATTTACTGGTATTTTGCTAGCTTGCTCGTATCGGGAGCAGTGCTCCTACCATGCATGATTATATTTGCGAAGTCTCATTCAAAAGGAATACCGTACGCCAGAGTAATTGGTTCAGCCGTTGTGGGTTTATTTGTGTGGTTCGTGTTGCGTTTCTCGGACTCACAAAACATCATCGTAATGGTCTCTATCTGGATATTATTTTCAATTGTCTTGAACGGTGCTCTCCTCTACCTGAACTCCAAGTTGCGGGATGAACTTTATGCGGCAGGCCCTATATTTCTGCGGAATGAGTGTCTGTGGTTAGCGATGTTTCTATTTTTTTTACTCTGTAGATATCTAGCTCCCGACGCGACGAGTACCGAAAAACCGATGGATTTAATGATCATCGTTTCCTTGTTTGAATCACCAAACGTTCCTCCCTATGATTCTTGGTTTTCCGGGGAACCGATGTCGTACCATTATTTGGGCCACCTTGTTGCTGTCATTTTTGGAAAGATAGCTGGTCAAGATCCGGGTATTATTTTCAACTTTGCTCTGGCATCTGCTGGTGCGAGTACAGCTTGTGCAGTGTATGCGCTGGTGGGTGATCTGTACTCGGACTCAAAAAATAGTTTTGGCAGAAGTCCAGTGAGTTTAGCTGTAGCTGGCATCTTTACATTGTTTCTTCTGTTTTTCACGGCTCCTTGGACAGGACTACTTAATCTATTGGCAACAAACGGATTAGTCGAGAATCTACAACTAGACCACTGGGGTATACCCAACTTTCCAATTGAGTCCACTACTGAGTTCGGCCTGCCAACCGATTGGTGGTGGTGGTGGTGGACTACGAGGCTGTTTACAGATGGTTTTGCAGAATTTCCTGCATTTGCTTTCATCTTAGGTGATCCACATTCGCATTTATTGAATCTTCCTTTCGTAATTAGCTTCCTTGCGCTAGTAATACTACGGGCTGACGAAACGGATATGCGTGACAATTCATTGATGCGACTCACTGGTTGGGTGATACCTGCCAGCCTCCTGCTCACTACTATTTTGTTGACGAATGTCTGGGATTTCCCGATTATGATCGGTACATTATTCATGTTTACTTTGGCAAAATTCTACCGCAATAAAATCAAACTACGTGAAACCATCCGTTTGATGTTATTTTCTATGTTCCCAGTAATCACTTCGCTTGTTATATCGATCCCATTTCTGATCAGTCTTGATCCACCACCAACGGGAATAAGGCTAGTAGTCGGCGAGCATACATCACCGGCTCAATTACTTATGTTTTGGGGGCCACTATTAACGATTTTCTTTACTTTTGGTCTTACTACGGGTTACTACAGGATGAGTCGAACTTCTCTCATAATAGTGACTTCTGTAATTACTGCCCTCGCAGCGATCTGGGTGATGATTCTTTTATTCACTGGGAATACCTCTGAACTATCCGAGCGGTCTCTTGGTTGGCTCACGTTAGGTATTCTTCTATTCCTTCTGATGATCTCTCTGCGACAAGCATTTTTCGGACATCGTTCACAATGGATTACCTGGTTGTTCATGGCAATTACTTTAATGCTACTTATCTCGACAGAAATAATTAGATTGGATGATGCATTTTTGGGTCGAGTCAATTCAGTATTTAAAGTCTGGTTCATATCATGGGTTTTGGCTGCTGTCGCATCAGGTGGTATTGGCGTGATAGCGGTGCAGAGGATTCTCGACAAAGGCTCACATGAAAATAAACTAACTGTATATCTCTGTGGGTTGGCACTGATGGTAGTTATTCTCAGCAGCACGTATACATTTGCAATGATCGCTACTCGATCAGGGGAGATGCTCTCTAAAACACTAGATGCGACTGCTTATGTGCAGCGTGACTCTCCAACACTCACAACAGCTGCCCGTTGGATTGATTCGAATTTGGATGCTCGCGAGCATAAACTATTGCATACTGTCCATGAGTCGTATGAACCTGGAGATCAGATCTCAACATTGACCGGCATCCCAACGATATTGACTTGGCCGAATCACCAGCGACAATGGAGGTCAAACGTGCAGGAGACGGAGCGACGGACAGCAGTCATCAGTATTTATGAATCAGCGACTGTCGAAGAGGCAAAATTGATCGCAGGAAGCTATGGGGTCACACATGTCTTTGTTGGAAGTCATGAATTTAACGAGTTCGGAACTAACCTAAAACAAAGATTTAGTTCATGGACCAAGGTGTTTGAAAGCACAAGTGGAAATATTCTTATATATGAGGTGCCTGACTGAGTCTGACTTGCAGGGTATTGAAGGTTAGTTGAAATATTTCGAGCACGATTAGGTAGTAAGGCTAGTTACTTTACAAATGAGACGAGTAATGAACATAATTTCGAGTCGTCGAGATGCCGCTGTGTTGACCGGTTTTGTGTTGATATTTTCTTTGGCAGTGATATTTAGACTGTTTGATTTAGGGTCGCGAGCGATGCATCATGACGAATCTCTGCATGCAGAGTTCGCTTGGAGATATTTTATTGGGCTGGGTTACGAGCATGATCCGATGATGCATGGTCCGCTGCTATTTCATTTGATTTGTGGGAGCTTCTTAATTTTTGGAGACAGTGAATTTACGGCCCGACTGCCGTCGGTGATTGCTGGAGTTGCACTCGTTCTCTCCCCGATCTTGGTAAAAGATCAGCTAGGAAAGGTTGGTGTACTGGCTGCGAGCCTGTTTTTGTCGATTTCACCGTCACTCCTGTATTACTCGCGTTTCGCCAGAAATGATTTATTGGTCTGTCTGGCTACAGTACTAGTATTTGTATCGGCTTGGAAAATCATTCAAAAAGGAAATTCTTCATCAAAAATCAGTGAAGGAAATGATTTCAGTATGTGGTATGTGGTCCTTTCACTATCACTGAGCAGTTTGTTTTTGCTGAAGGAACTTTCTTATATTGTCGCGGCACTCTTGCTTTTATATCTTAATTTTGCTTTGGCTCATGAGTGGAGCGTACAGCGCAGCGGTCGAGAACCCGAGCTGCGGTCACGGATCTTGGATGCCTTTTTGCTGATTCCCTCTTCTTGGGTTATAGCCAGTTTGTGGCCCTTTGCTCGCCGGTTGCGCAATGCACTCAGGCTCGGGTGGAGACCGGAAGCAAATCTTATAGTTCTAGTGGGGACTTTAGTTTTGCCGCTCCTCGGTGCCTCTGTCCGACTGATTTTTCCTAATGTGCCAGATGTCGCGATACTACTGATAATAGGGGGACTAACGATCGCAGCCATACTTGTAGGATTATGTTGGAATCCGAAGATATGGTTGATCACAGCCGCGGCGTTCTACGTGCCGCTCATACTGTTTTATTCAACCTTCTTCACAAATGAATTAGGCTACAAAAGCTTATTTTGGGATTCTCTCTCGTATTGGATTGATCAGCAGGAAGTTCGTCGGGGGACGCAACCCTGGTATTACTATCTGTTGCTCGTGCCTTTTTACGAGATCCTGCCGCTGATTCTGACGGCGATCGGAGCAGGCTATCTGGCGCTCACAAGACAGCTGTCACGATTCATGGTTCTGTTACTGGTTTGGGCATTTGGTTGCTTAATAGCATTGAGCTTTGCAGGAGAAAAAATGCCTTGGCTGTTGACTCATATAGCCACACCCCTCTGTTTTCTGGCGGGTTTCACGGCGAATCGTATTTTTAGATATGGTACGAAAAATAATAGACTCGCCATCACGGGCGTGCTTCTTGCATCGCTAGTAAGTCTTCCTCTGGCTTTCACGATGTGGACCAATTATGGTCTGAACATAAAGCATTCCGATACGTCATTGGAGCCTCTGATTTATACACAAAGTTCGCCAGATATCCCGAAACTAGCGAGTGAAATTGAGAGAGGATTAGTGGCAGGTACCATATCCGGTATCACCGTGGATACTGATGAGGCTCTGTCCTGGCCATGGGCTTGGTACTTGAGAGGCAAATCGGTCAGTTATAGGGCGGGTGACGATATTCGATCTCGTAGTTATATAATTCCCCCTGATCATGTTGCTATTTTGTCGGCGGAGTCGAATGTGCTCCAAAGGAGTATATTGGGCAATCATGGTGCCTCTGATGCCTATATGCACCGTTGGTGGTTTGACGAACAAACGTATAGAAACCTGCAATGGATCGATCTCATGAGAATTGCAGACTGGCCAAGACATCTGAAACGTCTAACGTCTTTTGCCTACTCCCGTGGCGATACACCTCATGGAGTGACAGCATATATCGCGTTCCCAAAAAAATAAGTCAGAGGACACCGTGAGAAGATACTTCCAGCTCCTTATTGGAACAATAGCCAGTGTTGGCTTCATCTTTCTGTTTGCTCGGCAACTCAATTTCACTGAGTTTAAAATATCTGATTTTCGACCGTCCGTTACTTGGCTTGCGGTTGCTGTCTGCCTATATTCATTAGGCGTGGTAGTTAGAGGCCTCAGATGGAAAATGATGTTGCGAAACCAGCTGAATATCACGTTGCGATCGTCGATATCCTTGGTAGTCATAGGGATGGCTGCGAATAATATTTTGCCTCTGCGGAGCGGTGATATAGCTAGAGCTGCCCTCGTGCAGCAAAGATATGACTCACCTTTTCTAGAGACAGTCGGCACCATATTTGTCGAAAAACTTTTAGACGCATTGACACTTCTATTTTTGCTGGCACTGATTCTGTCCTTTGTCCCACAGGAATTTGCTCAGCTCTACGCATTGATGGCTTTCCTGGGCGTGTTCGGTCTTATTGGATTGCTTTTGAGTATGGCTAACGGTTCAATTAATAGAATATTGTTAGGAGTGCTGAGGTTATTTCCGAGTCGTATTCAAAGCATAGGTGCGGTGTGGTCTGGAAGACTAGATCTGGGACTGCGTAGTTTGAGTAGCCCCGGGCGTTGGCTGCAGGCTGGAGTCCTCTCAGTTCTGGTCTGGTCACTAGAGGCAGTTTCGTACTTCGCCGTTGCTAGATCAATCGGTATAAATTCGAACCCTTTTGATTATGGAGTAGTGACTGCAGCAGCTAATTTGGCTATATCCGTGCCCTCCACCGCAGGGGGTGTTGGCCCATTTGAATTTTTTGCTAAAGAATCATTAGGATACCTGACCGATATTCCATCCATCGACATAGCATTTTACGCGATTTTTCTCCATCTTTTGTTGCTTTTGCCGGTTGGTATCGTCGGATTGTTACTTCTATGGGCGCAAGGATTAAGTATTGTCCAGGTCGTGAACAAGAATGCAAAAAAATAGACGTCGGTTGATGGGGGATATAAGCTACATCATATGAAAGTCGGCATTATTGGAGGAGGAGTGACTGGCCTTGCAGCGGCCTACCATCTTGTTAATAAGGGATATGAAGTAGCACTGCACGAGGCCGGAAGCCAACTGGGAGGCCAAGTGCGCACCATCAAAATCGGTGGCTCGGACGTGGAAATTTTCTATCATCACTTGTTTAGATCTGATGTTGTGATTACCGATCTCATCGCGAAATTAGGCCTAGAATCAGATCTACAGTGGCTCCCCTCAGTAGGTGCAATTCATTCAGAGGGTAAAATTTATCCATTTGTGGGACCCATCGATCTATTACGATTCACAAAAGTGTCGTTGATAGCCAGGGTACGACTCGGATTGGCCGCTATGTGGCTTCGTTACTACTCCGGATGGAGGAAATACGAAGGTGTGAGGGCTTCCACTTGGATCAAGAAGACAGTAGGGGAAGCCGCGTACAGTGCCGTTTGGCGCCCTCTTCTGAAATCTAAATTCGGCTCCAGATTTCAGGACGTTTCGATGACTTGGTTTTGGGGGAAAGTGCATCTTCGATTCGCGTCTCGTGACGGAATCTTTGCGAAAGAGAAATTAGGCTATCTGACGGGATCCTTCCGACGATATATAGATTTGATGTCAGAAAATATTCACAATCAAGGTGGGACACTAATTACGAGCTCAAAAGTCAAATCTGTTTTGACCGACAACGAACAGGTGACTGGTTTTAAGTACACTATCGATGGAGAGGAGTATGAAGAAAATTGTGATGTTATTTTAGCCACTACGCCTTCACATATATTTAAAGAGATTGTTCCGGAGTCAGTCAATAATTCGAAATACGGTGAGCTCCTTGATTCTATCGAATATCAATGGGCGTCAGTACTATTCCTCGTTCTTGATCGACCTCTGACTGATATTTACTGGCTCACTATGACCGATGACGATATGCCTTTCGTAGCCGTCGTTGAGCAGACGAATCTAATAGATTCATCGGTTTACGGCGGTAATCACATTGTGTATTTTTCCAACTATGCGGATCCAGATGATGCGATGATGCGACTCGGGGTCGACGATATCTTTGACGTGTATGAACCATATATAAAAAGGATTAATCCTGATTTCGATCGGGCCTGGGTTCGCGAGAAGCATTTTTTTACTGATAGAGCAGGTCAACCGGTGGTGGATTATCTGTATCATGAAAGACTAGTGCCACATCAAACACCCTTAAAGGGTCTTTATCTGGCTAACAATACACAAATATATCCAGAGGATAGAGGTCAAAATTATTCTATCCGCATGGGTTTTCGAGTCGCCGATCTAATTGCAATAAATGGGACAGAGTGAAGTTCCCTAATCAGTTTTCCCTACTAGGGTCTCCGACATCTAAAAAGGAAGCAGCAGCAGACGCCAAGGCAAGCCCAAGCCCGAGAGGTTTTGCCCAATCACATGCTGCAAATCCAAAATGGCACGCAGCAAAAGCACATACCGCCCCCGCAGCAAGTAAGATCCATACGAACTTGTAACTATCATTAACTCGCATAATAGGACACTCTCTTCCTTGAAATACTAGCCTATTGGGACGAGCTGCGGCGCTCTCGGTACGGCTACTTTTTCTATCGCATTTGGGGCAACTTCAAGGCAGGCTGCGCATTGGATACAGCCATCCATTCTTATTCGCCGATTTCCTTGTTCACCTTCGAATACATTTACTGGGCAGATCCTGACTGCATCTTCGAGAGCAGGATCTGCCTGATCAACAATGCTGAGTGTGTATAAGCCCGGTAAGGTAAGGGTAGGGTCTATCCCCGCGATCGCATTGTTGTAATCTTCTCGGAAATGCTGAAGGGTGTTCCGCATCGTTTTCGGAGAAAATTGTCCGTGTACGCAGTTTGAATGTTGTAATAAGTCGTCCACTAACTGGAGGTTTGGTGCGTCTTCTCTGCGGCCATTTCCGTCCATGATTCGTCGAATTATCTCGGTTTGTCGTTGGTTACCGCCGTGACATGTGGTACATCGCCCGCAAGATTCATCCTCGACGAATTCCGAAAACAGTTCATTAAGAACCAATATATGGGTTCCTTGACCAATAAAGACGATGCCTCCAGCTCCCATAATCGCATCCCATGGTCCGAACGAGGCATTTTCGAGCACGAGTTGCTCCAAGGCATGAGCCGGCAATAATGATCCGAGTGGTCCACCCGACTGTATGGCATACAATGAACCGATTTCTCCAGTGACTGTTTGGATGCCACCACAAGCGCTGAGGACCTCGCTGAGGGGAGTTCCGAACGGGAGTTCCATGAACCCAACGTCTCTAATGTCGCCTGAGAACGAGAAGATCCGAGTGCCAGTCATCGCTTCTGTTCCTAGTTCTTTATACCACTCAGACGAATGTCTGAGTATTAGAGGGACGGTGGCATAGGTCTCAACATTGTTGACGTTCGAAGGGAGATTAAAAACACCAACCTGGGCCGGGAAAGGAGGCTTGATTCTGGGCATTCCTCGCGAGTCTTGTATCGAGGAGAGTAATCCAGTCTCTTCGCCACAAACATATGCTCCAGCACCGCGGATCACCCGTAAATTAAATTCAAATTCAGTGCCAAGGATGTTACTCCCGAGAAGTTCATTCTCAATAGCCATCTGTATTGATCGTTCCATACGTTCTATGGCTAAAGGGTATTCGTCACGGAGATAGATGTACCCAGTTTTTGAGCCCGTGGCTAGACCGGCAATGATCATCCCCTCAATCAGCGCATGTGGTTCACCTTCCATAACGACTCGGTTCACCCAAGCTCCCGGATCTCCTTCGTCCGCATTACAGACAACGTAATGGAGATCACCTGGAGCAGTTGCCAGGAAATTCCACTTTATTCCTGCTGGGAATGAGGCACCTCCACGACCAGTTAGCCCAGCCGCTACTAAGGAATCCCTCACGCGCTCCTCAGGCATTCTTCGGCCTATGATCCGTGCCAGTGCTCGGTAGGATCCAGTTGCCAGTGCATGGTCTATCGACTCGGGATCAGTCACGCCCAGATTTGCGAGAAGTCTCCGCTCAGCAGGCTCACAACTGAAAAAAGGGTGTGATCTTATTGACTCGATTGTTTCGTCATCACCAGTTATACGACCGATTACCAAATCTTTTGCATGAGAGCCAGCACCTGTTAGAGCTTCATCGATTATGTCTTCGATTCTTTCGACACGTAGGGGTCCATAAAGCACACGTAGGCCACTGGGCCACGTGATTGAGACGGTTGGATGCACACTTTGCATTCCGTATCCATGCACCCTTCCAAGATCGACCGAGGCATTTGTTCGTTCTATCTCGTTCCGAAGGGACGAGGAGATCTGTTGAGATCCATTTGCGCGACTGGAGGTATCATCCGCGATATCTATACGAGGACGAACTGGAGTCATCCAGTCCTGAAAGGCCGACGATGCAGCACCATAGAGAGCATTGTAGATTTCTGTGGCTTCACCGGTCTTTACCACATTAGTCATTAAGAGCCTCCGGCACGTCGCTATTCTCGGAGAGAGCACGAGCAATTTTTATTGACTTGGCAGCAGTGAGATTCCCAACGGGATGCTCATAAACGGATTTTTGTTCAATCCAAACCATGGGTGCTAGTTCGCAGGTCCCATTGCATTGTCCAAGTATCATGCCGCACTTACCGTCATCGGTTTGGTTTCCTAGCTCGTCGATTCCGAGGACAGCCATCATTGCGTTTTTGATACCGTTGGCATTTTTTGTTCGGCACGCAGGGCCAGAACACCATCTGATAGTAGTCTCAGGCGGCGGAGTAAATCTAAATTCTTCGTAGAAGGAGGCCATCCCATACACATGAGATGGAAACATCTCGAATTGCTCTGCGATCACTTTCAAAGCCTCGTGTGATAGATATCCAAATTCATGTTGCACCGTGTGTAGTGCACCCAGTAAATCACCATTGTTAGGGCGAAAACCCTGAATAAGGGAGCGGATACGCAGAGTTGATTCAGTCTCGAGAGGCATCTTGCTTAAGTCCAAATCTCCTATTTACACAAATACTAACTCTGAAGTAGGTGTCGCTCAAGGCATTCACAGTTAATCTCACAGATTACCTGAGGAATTGCTTGTCTAGAAATCGTTCACCTATTTCAATCATGGACGGCCGCCCATGAGCGCAAGTGAATGGATTATCCGTCTGAGCTAATCTCTCAATCAAAAATTTGATATCGTGCCTGGTTAGTTTGTCTCCTGCACGGATAGATGAATGGCATGCCAGACCGGCTGCAAAAGTATTTGGACCGGACAGATTTTCTTCTGCGATCTGTTCCTCGAGCACCTTTCGCCACATCATTTCGATATTTTTGTTTTTCACGTTTATAAGAGCTGGGACTTCCCGAATAAGAGTTCTATGCTGGCTCAGAAGTTCGAAGTCCCAGCCTAGCTCAGATATCGCAGTCTTTTCGTTTCTCGCGAGGTCATGGAGTAATGGTGTCGAATTTACGATGATGGGGGAAAGCAATGGTTGGCGTCTAGTATTTCCAGTGGCAATATCTGCGAGTAACGTTTCATATCTAGCACGTTCGTCTGCAGCATGCTGGTCTATGAGCATCAGACTGTCTCTGGCCTCACACAATATGTATTTCAAAGAAAATTGTCCAATCGGCCTTAGCTCACGGAGGTCAAATTCACTCTCGGGACCTAGATTACTGATCTGGGAGGTAGGTTCTTGATCTGCCCTTTCTTCCGGGGAACTGGTTGACTCGTATCTAGTGAGTTTTGGTTGCGAGAACACATCACGCATGATCACCGTCGGCGCCATGTTTGTTACGGCCGTTTCCATTGTTGTGAATGAGGCATTACTCAAGGATCGTCCCAGTGCCAACTGAGTCGCTTTAACCACCTCACTTTCCGATTCGAACTTGATTTCCTGCTTTGCGGGGTGAATATTGACATCCACTTGATCTGGCTGGACGGTGACATTCAATAATACACAGGGATGTCGTCCAATCGGCAACAGCGACGAATAAATGCGTTCGATGGCATGGAGGAGAGGTTTGGATTGGATACTTCGTCCGTTGACAAGGATATGGATATACGACCGATTACCCTTGTGGACGGAGGGAGGACTGCACAAGCCAGATACTGATACTGGGCTCTCGGATTCATTCAGGTCAGAGTGAAAGTCTAGGAGTGGCTCCGCAAGCTCAGGTGAATGCACGGCGCCAAAGGCGCTTCTAGGTGAACCGTCACCTGGAGTCAGTATCTTGTCATTATTTTCCGCGATCAGCCGGAATGCGATGTCTGGATAGGCTAGGGCGATCTGGCAAACGATTTTAGTGATAGCCATAGATTCAGCGCGAGAGGTGCCAAGGAATTTCTTACGTGCTGGGATTGAATCGAAAAGCCCTCGAACCTCTATCGTTGTGCCTATCGGGTGTGGGTGTGGCTTTAGCGGGCTAACTCCCCTATGTGAGGCAGCTACAGCGTGTCCATGACTTGCGTCAGCTGGTCGAGTGATGAGAGTGCATTCCGCAGCAGACGCCACAGAAGCTAGCGCCTCCCCTCGGAAACCGAGAGTCTGAATCCTGAAGAGATCATCGATACTAGCTAGTTTGGAAGTTGCATGCCTTACGAAAGCTAGGGGCATTTGGTCAGCCGGGATACCTCTCCCGTTGTCATGCACTCTGATCAAATCGATACCACCATTCTCGATAGATATTTCGATCCTTGATGCACCCGCATCCACAGCATTTTCGACTAATTCCTTCACTATTGACGCGGGCCGCTCAATGACCTCCCCGGCAGCAATTAAAGACGCGACGCTAGAATCGAGTTTCCTAATTTCGTACGAGTGTGCGGGAGGCAACAGGTTCGAGCCGGAGTCCGTATAAATTGAGGCGACCATGCGGTAATTCTATCAAATAATCACCTGCATAGACAGATGACTAATTGATAGAAGGTTTTATAATTTAAAATCATTTATCCGCGCCTTGAGTTCATATAGATAGTCGAGCGCATCTTTCGGGCTCATTTGATCAATTGTCAGGTTTTCAAGTTGCTTAATGACTTCACGGTCCAATCCTCGAGGATCATCTGTTGCTTCTGAGGCAGAACCTTGACTAGTGATCTCCTGAGTTTCAAGCTTTGACAGGCTGGCAAGTATTGTCTTTGCTCTGAGTACTACACTCTCCGGTAATCCAGCAAGCGAAGCTACATGCACTCCATATGAACCATCTGCGGCGCCCTCAACAATTTTGTGTAGAAATACGATATTGCCATCGTGATTTACTACGGAGACAGAATGGTTACTAGCGTCGTCAAACTGACTGGCCACATCAGTTAGTTCTCGATAATGAGTCGCAAAAAGAGTCAACGGGGCTGGGGAAATATCATTGTGTAGATGCTCGAGAATCGCCTGAGCGATAGCCAAGCCGTCTTCCGTGGCTGTCCCTCGACCGACTTCATCAAAAATTATCAGAGACTCATTGCTCATGTTATTCAATATCGTGGCAGTTTCCGACATTTCGACCATGAATGTTGACCTACCGGCAGCTATCTGATCTTGAGCCCCCACACGGGAATAGATACGATCGACTAATGGGACCGATGCCTGTTCAGCTGGAACGTAGAAGCCGGCGTGAGCCAACAACACTATCAGTGCGCATTGACGGAGGTAAGTTGATTTACCAGCCATATTAGGGCCGGTCAGCAGCATTATTCGAGGAGCAGATGAACCTAGTTTACAGTCGTTAGCTATAAACTCTCCTGTTTGAAGCTTGCTTTCCACAACGGGGTGTCGTCCATTGATGATTTCTAGTGTTGAGTCTGTCACAATTTCGGGTCGAACATATTGATTCGTATGCGCTAACTCGGCACTACTGCATGCGACATCCAATCGTGCAATTGTTAATGCAAGCTCCCTTAACTCGTCAGCAGTATCAATCACGGCCTGGAACATGGTGTGCACGATCGTTTCCTCTTCATGGATAATGGCCGCCTGAGCTGATTTGATTGAATTCTCGATTTTGTCGAGGAGAGGCAATGTGAATCGTTGAGAATTGGCGAGGGTTTGTTTGGCTTCATAGGTTTCAGGGACATGGGCAGCCTGACTTCGAGGACATTCAAGGAAATAACCAAATACTCTGTTATACCCCACCTTTATTGATAGCCCTGTGGATTCACGCTCTTTCACTTCCAGCTCCGTGAGCTCAGAGAAGCATTCCGTAAGAATCACTCTTTGGTGATCGAGGCTGTTGCTGAATTCTTCTTGAATAGTGGGTTGATCCCCGGGTTCAACTGGAGGATCTTCCGCTAGCACTGTTTCAAGTTGATTGGTCAGTATAAGCAGTTCTTCTCCAGCACGGAGTAAGTGGGCGAGGTGGGTATTATTAGGCGAAATAAGATCGGCAATTGCAGGTAATTCACGCAGAGTATCGCGGAGCTGGGCTAGGAGCTTGCCGTTTCTAGATCCTGAGCTAATCCGTGCAACTAATCGATCTATGTCGGAGAGTTTTGACAGTTTTACACGAACTGTATCTCTGACATGATGGTCTTTTAGTAGCAGTGTGGCTTCATCGAGTCTGTCAGCGATTTCTCGGAGATCTCTCGAGGGACGAGAAATGCGATCTTCGAGGAGCCGTTTTCCCATGGGTGTCCTCGTTTGATCAATAACTGATAATAGTGATTCCTCACTTCTTTCCCTAGTGTTTATTAAATCTAGGCTCCTTCGTGTTTGGGGGTCGATGAAAATGAAGTCGTTATTTGCCTCCAGCTTGGGTGGGCGTAGGACGGCTAATGCGTCAGGCCATACTTCTTGGATGTATCCAAGTATTGCTCCCAGAGCCCTCAGGGCCTGGGGATGGTCCTCTAGTCCGAAAGAATCGATTGGAGGATGGCCTGATGTCTGACTCCAAATTATTCGAGCATATTCAACTTGAAATTCTTCCGGTGGTCGGATCGTTCTTAGGCTAGGGGGTAGTTCCGAGGTATTCAGAGAGTGAAGAGTATCTATTTGCTCACAAAGTATTTCCCTCGGATTTAGACGAGACAACTCTCCCAGAATCTCACCTTGATTCAATTCTTTTAGCCGAATCTCACCAGTGGTGACATCAACAGTCGCGATTCCCCAATTATTAGGACCAGCCACAGGATCTCTTACTACAGAACTCAGCCAGTTGTTCGAGCCACTGGTGATCAGCGCTCCAGAATCTACCGTTCCGGGAGTGACTACACGTGTGACTCGCCTTTCGACTAACCCCTGAGTCCCACCTTTAGATGGTGGCAAGGAAGTTTGTTCAGCTATTGCGACACGATGGCCGGCATTTACTAGGATGTCGAGATATCGCTCCAATTGATGGTGCGGAACTCCCGCGAGTGGGATTCGCCCCTCACCTTTTCCCATTGGCCGAGAAGTCAAAGCTATACCTAGCACTCGAGCGGCGAGCTCAGCATCAGCGTCAAAGGTCTCATAAAAATCACCCATGCGGAAAAGAAGTACCGCATCTGGGTGGGCTGCTTTCAAGGCTAAGTATTGTTTTCTACCAGGGCTAAGCAGAGTCGATTTCCCTTCACATGTAGGTCTCTAGTATTGGTTCGATTAAAATTCCATCGTCAAAGGGTCATTGAAATAGATTTGATAGACTGCCTCCTTGAGCGAAGGCGAGATGTTTGCATCTAAGATGGTTTCGAGCACCTCCCATAGTTCCAACTGTATCAGTTTCTGTAAGAAAAATTCATCTCCATACTCGGGACGCACCTGTTCGCTGGCGATTTTGGATAGTCTTTCAATATGAGGCATTTGATACGGACATGCGATCGTATCTACTTGGTTATTCCACATGGCAGCGAACAGAACACTCTCCAGAGATATCTGTAGATTGGCGGCACTTCCGGCGCCGACCGGATCTATCGTGATGAAGGAATTCGCATTAGAGAAGTGTTCGTTGTACTGTTTTACTAGCGATATAGATCTGCGGGTACCTGCCGGATCGATAAGGGCAGGCCATGACAGGGCATCTAGAAATATCGGCCCGGGGGCTCCTCTTGCAACAGCCCATTCGAGCGCTTTACCCATAGCGTCAACGATCCAATCAATTTCAGCACCGGCAATACCTTCACGATCGATCTTCCATGGGGACAGAACCAATCCACATCTAGATTTGGCCACCGCTCGCATAAGGTACTCGTCGTCGGAGGTAAACGCTTGGCCTGCCACACCGAGTCCATGAACAGCCAGTGGGCCTGCTAGCCCCACTCTCTCACTTAGTTCCAGGAATTGTGCGAGCGTGGCTGAAGAGCGATACTTCAAAAACACCGGTTCAGTTGCAGTTAACTTTCTTATCTGACTTACGCAGTCAAGTATCGAGATAGCAGACCATGATCCCCGCAGATCAACCAAGATGCCACCAGGGGTAGGTGACAATTGACGTATAAACAGGGCATCGTTTGCTACAGAAGAGGTTTCGTCAGTCGGAGCTTCCTCAAAGTTACGCGTCCGTAGAATTTCATGAGTTAACAAGCGAGCCATTTTGACTCCTAGAAAAGTGCAGGTAGTCCTTTGCGGCGCTCTCGCCAGTCAAGGATTTCTGCGGCAGCTCTCGCCGCGCGATTGACGGTGGCAAAGCAAGGTATTCCTGCTTTATACGCTGCTAAACCAAACATATGCGATGAGTTCCGGTTATCCCCACGTTGGCGTAGGAGCATGACTATAGGTTTCTCTGTCCTATCTTGAATTCCAGATAGGCGATCGACATAGTCATTTATCTCACTCTCTAAAGAGCTTGGATCATCCGAATTTTCGTCGTCAGGTGTCGAGCTACTACTCCATGGCAAAGTCGCAAACACGACATCGATGTTAGTTGATTTAGCCACCACTTCGATGGTGTTTGCCCATATTTCGATATCCCCGCCTGGGTTGGTGTCGATTGGGTTGTTTATCGAGGTGCCGGCGACTGGAACGAATTCTCGGAGCTTCTCTTTTGTAGAATCTGGTGTCGGGGGTACTTCTAAGCCGGCCATAGCTATTGCATCAGCCGAAAGTACGGCGAAACCACCACCACCTGACACGAGAGCAACACCTTTCCCTTTTATGTCCTTTAAAGCGGTTGTACTAGCCACCGTAAAATCATGGAGATCATCCATGGTGACCGCCCGTGAAGCTCCGGCTTGACGGCACATTGCATCAAAAATTTTGATTTCACCAGCTAGAGAGCCGGTGTGCGACTGGGCTGCTCGAGCTCCTGCAGCGGTAAGGCCACCTTTTAGGAGTATCACTGGTTTATTAGCTGCGAGCGCCTTCACAGCGTTGAAAAAATGCGTGCCTTCCTGCACGCCCTCAAGATAAGCGGTAACGACTTCAGTCTGGCTGTCGTTTGCCAGATAGTCGAAGAAGTGGTGTGCCTTCAGGTCAGCCCCGTTACCAAACGAAATCCCTTTTGAAAACCTCACGCCCCGTCTCCCGAGACCATGGATCATATCTCCGGCATTAGCTCCGGACTGAGAGACTACGGCGACGTTACCAGCCTCAGCCGGGAAGCCATTCATAAAGGCCAAGCCCTCTTGAGGCACATAGAGTCCCATACAGTTAGGCCCGATCACCCTGATACCTGATTCAGTCAATTGGCCGACTAGCCTCTTTTCGAGATCCATGAGGTCAGGATCACCTGTTTCAGAAAATCCTGCGGTGTAAAAGTGGACACTATTGACCTGTTTTTCTATGGCCTGTTCGACTAATGCTGGAACTACTCGTTCAGGTACCAGCGATATAACGTGGTCTACTGGATCTGGGATATCTAGTAGGCTTCCATATGCTTTTATTCCTGAGATCTCTTCGACTTTCGGGTTGATGATGTACAGGGGAGACCGCTCATGATATTTATGTTCGAGGAGTGAGGTGAGAAAACCACTCGCCATTCCTTTTGCATTGGACGAGACTCCAAAAAGGGCTGTAGATCTCGGATGGAATATTTTCTCAAGCGGGTGTGAAGTCTCGTCTTTATTTGGTGTCTCAGCCATGCAAACTCCGTAAAAGTCGTATTGGTACCTGCTGATAGTAGCAAGTGTTTTAGCAAGCGTCCCCTCGATCTATATTTAGTCCCACGGTGGTTCCAGTTGGTATGTCCCATGTCTGAGAAGCAATAGAGGAAAAGTATTCGATATCGTGTGTCGCGATAATTGCTGATAAGTTTTGCTTTTCTGCTAGCTCCCGTATCAGGTCGGCAAGCAGTAACTTGGATTTCCTATCTAGGAATGAAGTGGGTTCGTCTAGGAGAAGTATATTAGGTTCCTGTGCAAGAGCCCGGGCTAATGTTAGTCGTTGTAGTTCACCATCTGATATTGAGTTAATACTTTTATCCATGAGATGTTTTGCATTCGTTTGCTCGATACAGTGGTGAATCATTTCAATATCCTGTTGACGTAGTTGACCATTCCACCCTGTGAAGGGATATCGACCTTGACCTACATACTCAAATCCGGTCATACGGATATTCTCAGGCCTTCCACTGAAGACCGTCGCGAACTGCCTCGATCTGTCGTGGGCGGATAGTTCTGATAGTTCTTGCTCATCGATAATGATTGAGCCTGAGAGTCTGCGCTGAAGACCCGAAAGCGTGCGTAGGAGCGATGATTTGCCCGTTCCGTTATCTCCGATGAGTAAAGTGATATCTCCCGCGCGGATGGTGAGATCTAGCCCGACTAAAAGACTGTTACCTTTGTATCCGACCTCGAGATCGGACGTGCTAAGCACGAGACGATCTTTCAGATTAGACATAGGCTGTTTTCCTGTGGCTGATTAGTATCCATATGACTACCGGTGCCCCTAAAAGTGCAGTGACGGCATTTAAGGGCAATACTGAATTGTGCCCAGGTAATTGAGCAATGATTTCTGCAGTCAAACCTATGCTCGCGCCAATGATCGCTGTGAGTGGTGCGATTTTGAGGTGATCCGATGCCCCTATAGCAAAACGAGCCAAGTGAGGTGCAGCGATTCCAATAAAAGTTATCGGCCCGCAGAACGCAGTTGATACTCCAGCACAAATTGCTGCACTGGATAACGTTAAGATTCGGAGCCTAGTGATATTTACTCCAACTGATGTCGCATAGGGTTCGCCAAAAAGTAACGCATTGAGTTGTTTTAGAGTATAAATCGCTATGCCGATACTCAGCAGTAGCGAAGGCATCAGGATAGTCAGTCCTTGCCAGCCTACAGTTCGAAAGGAACCAAATCCCCATATTAGATAGCGCTGAATATTCTCAGGATCAGCATAAGCAACAAGAAGCGTGATTCCTGATGCCAATGCATAAGAAATCATCAAACCTATGATCAGGAGAATTCCGATTGAATGAACTCGCTGCGAAATAAACAATACTGCCACGAGGACTAAGAATGCTCCTGTAATTGCGCTTATTGTCAGTGTCGAGGCAAAAGCCCACCCAGTACCGACAGCAAAGACACCCATGGCTGATGACTGGCCAAGTAGAACTGTGAGGGCAACCCCCCAACTAGCACCTGCTGTGACTCCGAGAATAGAGGAGTCAGCCACGGGATTACGGAACAGAGTCTGCATCTGTAGTCCCGCTATGCCTAAGCCCGCACCCACAGAAAGCGCTGTGAGTGTTCTCGGTATCCTTATTTCCCAAATAATTATGTCCCATGATCTTGGGGCATTTGAATCTTTTAATAGGACCGATAGTGTTGATTCGGGTGGAATATAGGTGGAGCCGATGAGTATACCTGAAGCAGCCAGCAGGACCATCGCTACCAGTGCGAATAGAAATTTCAGTTTAAAACTTGAGTTGAACACAGCACTGCCATTACTGCGGTGGTAATCTCAGATACCACTCAAGTGAGTGCTCAGTCATGATTTCAGGGTGAAATATTTTCATCAAATCAGCGAGGAGAAGATCAGGTCGGGATGCAGCTCGCTCGAAGTAGTCATCTGCGCCATTTTTATTTACTAGTCGGGTATGATTCCAAACTTGTTCCATTTGAATAGAATTCAGATCGGCATAACGTGGTTCTTCAATCAATCCTTGCTTTAGGTTGCTCCAATGTGACGGTGCATCAATCCATATAGGTGCAGCCTGTCCTTCTACTAGAACAGTTTCAATGTCTAGGTAAAGCGAGCCGGTATCTTCGCCTGTTCGCCAGATATAGTCACCGCCTGCGTCGTCGACTAATTGGGCGACGTACGACCCACCACCAGGTGCATAAAAAGTTCCTTGGAAAGCGGAGCCAACCATGACTTTTGGTCGGGTGCTCTGTTCGAGAGCCATCGAACTTAATCTGCTGTATTCCTTTTCTACTTCATTCATAAAAGCACTCGCGAGTTTTTCGTGATTTAGCAATGCAGCAGTGACATACATCCATTCGGCACGACCGATTGGGTTGGTTTCAAGCCAGTCGGTCCAATCAATTACGGGGATTTCTACGCCTCGGAGCACTGAATAAGAGGGATCTGGGAATCCACTCGAGAGTAGCGCGTCCGGTTTTTCAGCTATAACGGCCTCGGTATCAACTTCGAAATTCGCAGCGAATTCAGTGACGTTATTCTCAATAACATGAGCCATTAATTCGGTAGATGTGATATAGCCTTTCTGTGCAACACCGGTGACCACACTTTTACTTCCAAGAGTTGTGATGCCGGGATATTGGGTGCTCGACGAGAGGAATATTGAACGAATTGGAATATTAATGCTGGGATGATCTAGACCTATGGGAGCGTCGGCACCACACTGGACCAAAATATACGAGCGGGCATCTGTCGAATCAGTCCCATTAATGGTGAGTATTTTGTAACTATCGCGATATTCGATCGAAAAATTTTCGGCGGTTGTGACTGATACTTTATCCGGAAAATAGTCAACTTCAGCGCGAAATTCATTTTGTTTGATGCAAGAATCAGTCAAATTAGTAGAGGGTTCGTCTAATGTATCAGGCGTGGCTGCCGCTGTACTTGTAGATGTGGCTAGAACGGTACTCACAGTGTCTGGCGTAACCGTTGCGGTTGTTGGGCCAGAATCGGCTGTATCACTGACTGTTTCACTAGTGCACGCTAGCCCGAAAGCAGCAATTAGGGCTACCAGTGTGTTTAGTGAAGTGTTTTTATGCTGGCTTGCAAACTGGACGAATGTCATTCGACCCTCCCGTATCCTCGCGGTTTGGATTTTCAAAACTGCGCACGGGCGACCTGACTAGCTAGGCCTTGTCTAAATACAAAGTCCTAGAACAACAGTTGCGGGACAGTGTCGGATTCTCACCGAACTTCGCCGTACTCGTTGAGACTAATTGACGAAACTGTTGCGAGCAAACTATGAGTCAATCTCTGGAGTTGTAGACGTCAGCAATAGCCTGAAGGACTAGGTCACAGAGTAGTCCAGTTCTGATCTGTGCCCTACTTATTTCAACGGTATTTAGATTCCGCTCGCGACTCAGTTCTTTAGTTGTTTCTTCTATCTGTCTCCGGAAATATATAAAGGCATTTACTGCCTTTGATAAGGACATCGCTTGCTGATAGAGGAGTAATCCATACTCCTGACCGATAGAACTTATCTCATGCTCCAATTCAGGTTGCTTCCGTTGAGAAGTGATGTAGTTGTCCGCTATCGAGATCAGGCGCCCACCTATTCTACGGAAGTCCTCACGGTCAGCTTCCTTGAACTGATTGTTCCATTCTGCGTCCTTTGGTTTGTGCGCTAATGATCGACGAACCCTAGATACCACGGCACTACTTATTGCATTCCGTGCGCCATTTACATTTGACGAGATTATCGTATCAAGTTCAGTCATGGAGAATCGTCTATGCCCACCGGCAGTTCGATATGACGGAACCTGACCGCTGTCGGCCCACCTCCTGAGAGTTGATGCGTTTACGCCAAGTCGCTTCGCCGCCACAGTTAGGCGGACCCTGCTGTCTAGGGTTTCATCGGAATCGATCATCCATGGGTCTCCGTAATCGTGAACTTGTAAGGTCGCTCCGAACCATTTTTTTTGATCAGGTCTGGCGGGCCAAAACCGTTTAAAAATCTTAACGCACAAAGCGTAAATTTTGGTGGGTTATAACGTCAGATTTATGGTGTTTATTAAACTGGGACCAGTATCTAGAGTTAAGCTGTGTCGAGACGAATAAGTGAGAATAATAGAATGACCCAGCGGGTAGCACATTTTGATCTAGATTCTTTTTTTGTAGCGGTGGAAAGATTAGAGAATCCATCGCTAGTCGGCAAGCCTATATTAGTCGGCTGGCTAGGACCCCGAGGTGTCGTTACCAGTGCATCTTATGAAGCTCGACAATTTGGCTGCAGGTCAGCTCAACCTATGGAGGTGGCCCTGAAACTGTGCCCATCAGCGATATCTGTTGAGCCCCGTATAGATTTATATCGTCGGGTATCTGATACATTCCACAAAAAACTTCATGAATACAGTCCCGTCGTCGAGTCAATGTCTATTGATGAGGCCTTTGTGGATTTATCAGAACTCCAATCAAGTGAAAAAGAACTTCAGCTTATTGAAACCATGCGGCGTGCTATTAAAACGGAAATAGGTCTCGTGGTTTCAGCTGGCTTGGCAAACTCGAAGACAGCAGCAAAGATAGGTTCCGCTTTGGCGAAACCCGATGGTCTTATTGTTGTTCCTCCCGGAGACGATGCCGTATTTATGAAAGATCTTGCGATCAAAAAACTGCCATCGGTAGGTCCAGTTCTTGAAAAATCACTTAGAGAAATTGGATTCGAGACAATCGGCGATGTTGCTAAGTCTGATAAGCGATTCTTGCGGATGCGTTTTGGTCGTATAGGCGAGTCGATTTTTGACAAAGCTCGCGGCCTTGATTTTGCAAAGGTCGAGAATCACCGACGCGAGAGAAAATCAATTTCTCGTGAGACAACTTTTCCGCAAGATGTTTCAGATGTCAGCGTTCTTTCGTCGAAGTTACAGATTTTAAGTGAGGCCATATCTTCGGATATTTCAAGAGAATCTCGCTCAGCACGAACAATAGGAATAAAGATTAGATGGGCAGATTTTGTCATTAATAATCGTCAGACGAGTGTTGCTATCCCGCTCACTTCGTCATCCGATATTTATAAAATTGTTGAGAAGTTGCTCGCAGATGAACTTCGGGATAACCCAAGACGCTCGGTCAGGTTGATTGGTATTTCATTAAGTAGTTTCGGTCATGTCACCTACCAACCATCATTGGATAGCACTCACGAACTGGATATTGAAATGGTGAATCGCGGGAAGCGAGAACAGTTAGATCATGCGATATCTGAAGTTCGGGACCGATTTGGGTCCAAAGCAGTAATAAAAGGGTTTGATAATGCCTAGCTATTTTTCGATCTGGCGCCAGAGTCAGGATGCTCGAGTTCACCCTCAGTTACGCCATTTACGGCATCGTCCTCAGACGAACCTGAATTGATCCTTTTAGCAACTGCGACGGCTGCTGCCGCAATGATGGCCGATGATAGGGCAGCACCGCCAGCCACGACCATATGCTTTCGTTTGACCTGCGGGAACCTGTCGACGACACGGTGGGCAAGCCGTACCGCATTTTGGGTGACATCTTCTATCCGTTCACCTCTCGACGGTCGAGAATCGCTCATACACTCTGCTCCGCTCGAATCGACCGAATTAGGGAAGCAGAATGTAGTGCAGCATACATAGCTTCTTCGCCTTTATTTCCAACTCGTCCACCCGAACGTTCTGACGCATCCCCTAGGTTATCTGTGGTGAGAATTCCAAACGATATAGGGACACGAGAGTCTATACAAGCACGCATGATGCCTGAGCCTGTTTCACTTGCAACAAAATCGAAGTGAGGTGTTTCACCTCTAATGATTGCTCCAAGTCCACAGATGGCCTCGTACCGTCCGCTGTCAGCAAGCTCAAGAGCGATCAGAGGAATTTCGAAAGCACCAGTTACCCAATAAGTATCGAGTGCCTCCGGATCAGCACCGTATTTGGTTGCTGTACTAACCGCTCCGCTATGGAGTAGCGTAGTGATCTGTTCATTGAACATTGACACGACGATAGCTACTCGAGCATTTTGCACATAAAGCTCGTCTGTACCAAGGATTCGACCCATATCAAACACCAGATCCTGGCATTTGTTGTTCGAATAGATGCCCCATTTTGTCTCGCTTCGCGGCCAGATAACTAATATTGTGAGGATTAGCTTTCACTTCTATGGGGACTCTTTCCACAACCTCGAGTCCATATCCATCCAGGCCAGCCCCTCGCAAGGCACCAACTGCCTCCAGTTCTCGTATCTTTACGGGACTGTTTGTCATAAGGCGCATTTTTCGAACACCAAGGTCAACCAATATTTGGGCTCCAATCCCATATTCTCGATTTTCTGCAGGAAGTCCCAATGCCTCATTGGCTTCAAAGGTATCTAAGCCCTCTTCTTCTTGCAGTTTGTATGCCGCTAATTTGTTATGTAATCCGATGCCTCGACCTTCTTGATCCATGTAAAGGATCACACCTCGTCCAGCCTCTTCGACTAACTTCATGGCGGATTCGAGTTGTCCCCCGCAATCACATCGAAGAGAGCCGAATGAGTCTCCAGTCAGGCATTTGTCGTGGACTCTTACTAGTACGGGTTCTGGCGTGGTGACATCACCCATCACTAGGGCGACATGCTCCTTGGTATCGATCAGCGTCCTATATCCTACAGCACGAAAGTTTCCATGCGTAGTGGGAAGTGAGGTGTCCTCACCACGTTCAATAAGCCTTTCTTTCGCCAGTCGATACGATATAAGATCCGCCACAGTTAGAATGTGTAAATCATGTTGCGATGCGAATTGTTCGAGCTCAGGCATTCTGGCCATAGACCCATCTTCGCTCATGATTTCGCACACGACCGCGGTGGAAGACAAACCAGCCATTCGGCATAAATCGACCGAAGCTTCTGTCTGTCCTGCTCGTACGAGTACTCCGCCGTCCTTTGCTCGGAGCGGAAAAATATGGCCAGGCCGGGAGAAATCATCAGGCCCCGCCTGAGGATCTGCTAATAGTTGTATTGTCCGGGCTCGGTCGGCGGCAGATATTCCGGTCGTGACACCCTCTCGAGCCTCGACAGAGATTGTGAAGGCTGTTCCAAGTGGTGCGGTATTTCGATCAGTCATAGGGGGTAGCTCTAGGTGATCAGCCCTCGACTCCGTCATGGGGACACAGATTAATCCTCTGGCATGTGTGACCATGAAGTTCACCTGCTCTGCAGAGCAATACTCCGCAGCGATGACTATGTCCCCTTCATTTTCTCGATCTTCATCATCACAGACTATGATTGGGCGCCCTTGCTGTAACTGAGCGATCGCTTCCTCAACACCTACGTGAATTCCTTGGTCGGTGGTTGTGTGATCTGGCATCCTAATCGTCCTCTCTCTGCCTCAGTCGACGATCCAGTAGTTCTTCAATCATTGGCTCCATGAGCTGATGGATATATCTTGCCATCATATCTGTTTCGAGATTGATGCGCGCGCCCTTTTTTTTCTGCATGAAATTCGTATGTTCCTGAGTGTACTGTACGAGCGAAACAGAGAAACTAGTATTGGTTTTGTTCATCACGGTGAGAGACGCACCGTCCAGGCAAACAGGGCCTTTCATGGCTATAAATGTAAGATATTCGGGATCAGCACTAAAGGTCGCGATTACAGCATCCTCTTCAGGTACGAACGAGATAAGTTCGCACGTTGTTTCTACGACCCCTCGTACAATGTGTCCGGACAGAGTTGTGTCTATCGTTACTGAAGGTTCGAGGTTAATCTTTTCACCGATTTCCACCATCGAAAGATTGGAACGGCGAAAAGTTTCCGGCATTACATCGAATATCAGTCCTTCGGGCGATACTTCTCTAACAGTCAGATCAACACCGTTAACAGCTATCGAGTCACCGAGCTTGGCGGTTTCTCGGGTATCTCCGCATTGAATCTCCAGTTCTCCGCCGTTAACAGCGGCTACTGAGCCAACTTCCGTGATTATTCCAGTAAACATAGTGTTTGTAATTTACCGCTTTTCCGGCCAATGTGGAATTCCGGTGACTAGGATATCTTTGCCGAGCAAAGATGTTTGGGCGTTATCTAGTCGCACAATTTGCTCCATTTGTTGAGCACCGGTCCCGTTGATAGCCCCTGGGGCATCTCTTGCCCCCATGATACTTGGAGACAAGAAAGCATAAATTCGGTCCACTGCCTGGGCATCGAAAAAGCTGCCCAGTAGTTCGGGGCCACCTTCAACAAGTACGTTCTGAATATTCTGGTTCCCTAATACGTCTAAGGCAGAGGTAATTTCGACCTGCCCGGACTGAGTAGTGTCGCACTCGAAAATTTGTGACCCGGTCTGGCGTATCTTTTCTCTCCATTGATGTGAGCTCTGGTTAGTGGTCAAGAACAGCGTGTTTTCTCCATGCACGCGAGCGGTGGCACTAGTGGTCCCTGATGAATCGAAGACAATTCTCCGTGGTTGAAGATGTTGGGGAAAATCGATGTTTTTCGGACGAGCAGTTAATTGAGGATCGTCAATCATGACGGTTTTTGACCCCACAGCAATTCCATCGATAGTTGATCGAAGTCTGTGAGCCCATCCTCGAGCTTCCTCACCAGTGATCCATTTTGAGTCGCCACCTGCAGCTGCTATTTTACCGTCCAGTGTGGCCGCAAATTTTATATTTATAAACGGTCGCCTATGCCGGGTGTAGTGAAGGAAAGCTTCGTGCAGCTGTGTCGCTGCAGCGGCACCGTCACCCTTGATAACTTGCACGCCATTCCTGACGAGGTCTTCTGCCCCTTTACCCGAAACTGATGGATTTGGGTCATCGATCGCATAAACTAATGTTTTGATTCCAGCTGCGATTATTGCCTCAGTGCAAGGAGGCTGAGTACTTTGATATCCGTGTGGTTCAAGGGTGACATACATATCTGCTCCACGAGCGGATATTCCAGCCTTTGAGAGCGCGACAGCTTCGGCGTGCAATCCTCCTCCAGGTACTGTGGTGCCCTCAGCAATGAGTACGCCATCTTTCACAATGACTGCACCGACCGTTGGGCGAGGGAACGCTCTGGGGATTGCGTTTTTAGCTAGGTTGATGGCGTGACCCATCCAGTCAGATTGGTGCGTCGAGGCAGGCGATTCGTCGAGAGAACTCATCACGAGCAACGCTTATGAGCGGGAAAAATCCCTGTACATCCTACTGGCTGTTGGGAGGTCTTGGCCCTGATAACGTGATCCTAGGGCAGGGTGTCCGTAAGGATGTTCAGCAGGCGATGTGAGGTGTTGGAATGACAGTTGCCCGATTTTCATATTCGCATAAAGTCGAATCGGGAGTGATGCCACATTAGATAGCTCGAGAGTGAGTCGGCCATCAAATCCGGGGTCAACAAATCCAGCCGTTGCATGAACGAGTAGGCCGAGTCGTCCTAAAGATGACTTTCCTTCGACGCGTGCCACTAGATAATCAGGAATTTTCACTAATTCAACAGTAGTTGCTAACACGAATTCGTTGGGGTGAAGTACGAATGGTTCATCTCCCTGGATGACCTCTAGCTCTGTCAGGTCCGACTGTGGGTCCCGCACATCTATGTAGGCGTGTCGATGGTTCACAAATACTCTAAATTGATTTCCAAGTCGCACGTCGATTGATGCTGGCTGTATAGCACTCTCCGCAAGGGGAGCGCATACGAGTCGTCCCGACTCAAGCTCAGCACGGATGTCTGTATCGCTCAAAACTCCGCTATTCAATTTCCCACACAATCACAACAGTTTTTGAAATCGTTTGAACTCCTGGGGTTAGCGGCGTTTCCGCGCTACCCATGTCTGCGGCTTCCATCATTGCGACTCCCGTTTTTAGGAGGGGAGTCGCAGTTTGGGCTCCGGTATTAATACTTAGGATATCACCCAAAGACACCCCTGAGGAGAGACTCAAAGATTCTGCTTTAGCTTTAGCCTGCTCGATTGCCTTGCTGTAGGCGGTAAGTGCGTGCTCGTTCTGTCGATCCGCATCGTAACGGAAACCATTTATTCGTATGCTGTCACCTGCGACTCGAACCAATTTATCAAGAAGCTCCGGTATTATGCCGAAATCATCCAACCGCACTGATAAAGAATTCGACACTTCAAATCCAATACGTTCGCTTCTTCCATCCCTCCAAACTGTCTTCTCAGAGATACGGAAATTCGTTGTCTTGACGTTTTCCTGTGGGACTCTTTTTTTGGCTAATTCGTCGAAAATTGCGGTCATAGCAATTGCACATTCATCTCGAGCAGCGGAGCTGGTTGTTGCAACGCATGAAGTACTTACTGAGAGAATGGCGTGATCAGGTGCGATTTCGATTTCCCCAACTCCTGTCACGGCAAGTGTCCGGATTCCACTATCACTTTGGGTGGGATTGTTTAGTTCGGCACTGTTCAGGGAAGGATTGTCAGAACAGGACGCAAGTATCGTGAAAGTGATTACGGCTAAGACGCTGAGCAGTAGGGCTTTTGTGTTGCTTTGCCAATGAATCCTATTTGCATTTGTACTGTTCCAAGGGCTCATATAATTCACTCTATTCTCCCCCAGCCACCACCACCCGGGGTTTCAATAATGATACGCTCACCCTTTTCTACCTGCAGAGTCACTCGAGCTGGCAATTCCTCACGGCCACCAGATTTCCGAACGAGGATATTACGCCCGGGCTGGCCGGGACTCCCACCTTGTAAACCCCAAGGGGCCAGACTACGACGTTCAGAGATGATTGTGACGGTTGCAGGGTCATGAAATAAATATTCTCTCACCAGACCTTGCCCACCGTAATGTCGCCCGACACCTCCTGTTTCTTTACGTAATTCGTATCTTTCTATTGTGAACGGATACGCGAGTGCTAATGCCTCAGCAGGGGTATTCATGGTGTTTGTCATATGCGTATGTACACCAGACCGGCCGGCACGGAGTGGGCCGCCACCGGCCCCACCTGCCAATGTTTCATAATATGCATATGGTCTTCCGGAGCGAGAGTCATAGCCGCCGATCGTAATGTTATTCATGGTCCCTGACGATGCCGCCGGAATTTTACCAGGTATGGCCTCTGCTAATGCACGGAATATCACGTCAGTAATGCGTTGGCTGACTTCAACATTGCCAGCTGATACTGCTCGAGGAGCCGACGCATTAACCAACGAATTTTCCGGGAGATGAAAACTAACAGGTCTATAACATCCTTCATTCGTTGGCGAGTCCTTCGGCGCAAGGCAGCGAACTGCATAGTAGCAAGCTGACTGAGTCACTTGCGGCACGGCATTTAAGGAGGTGTATTCGGAGGAAGAGTCTGTACCTGTAAAATCAAAGTGAATGTCTGACCCAAGTACTTGGATTCTGACTCTAATAGTGCCACCTTCGTCAATCTCTAGTTGGTCATTGGCTTGGTAGATCCCATCAGGGATCTCAGAGATAACGGATCGGATTGTCCTTTCGCCGTGATCTAAAACCGCAATGAATCGTTCATTGATCCCGGTCAACTCATACCTATTAATCAACGCTCGCAACCGATCATTACCGAGGTTAGTCGCCGCTAGTTGAGCTCGGAGGTCACCAGCACGCTCCTCAGGAGCTCTCGAATTGCGGAGTATGATCTCCCATGCAGCGGTTTGTATCTCGCCAGCCTCAACGAGTTTTATAGGGGGAATAATTAGTCCCTCTTGATAGAGTTCTGTTGCTACAGGCATAGAACCTGGGGACATACCTCCTATATCGGCATGATGTGCACGAGTCGCCGCGTAGGCCACCACAGCATCATTGGCGAAGATGGGAGCGACTGTTGTTATATCAGGCAAATGGTTTCCGCCTTTGTACGGATCATTCAATGTCACTACATCGCCAATATTGAAAGGTGACATCTCCATCACTGTTCTGACTGCTACCGGCATCGCCCCAAGGTGGACGGGAATGTGCGCCGCTTGTGCGACTAGATTCCCATTGGAATCAAAGAGTCCACAAGAGTGGTCACGCCTTTCCTTGATGTTGGGCGAGAATGCTGAACGAGTTAAAAGCTCGCCCATTTCCTCCGCAATCGAAGCGAAGCTTGCTTCCGCTATTCCAATATCTGCAGGCGTTAGTTTCATACTTCCTCTAGTCGCCAGTCTTTTGTAGTAATAAATTTCCGTATTCGTCCGCGAATAAATCCCATGCTGGCAAAACCACGGAAGTAGTATCTAACTGGGTGATTAATACGGGCCCATGAAACACCTCAGCTGTCTCTACGTTATCTCTATTGAGAATAGGTGTGGATCTCATCTCCCCGCTGAAACTAATGTCATGCCGAAGAGTATTATTTGGATTAGGTGAGACGGGCTTGGGCGAGTCATATAGAGGTAATGGTTTGTTATTTGGCTTAGACCCAGTGACTTGTATATTTACCAATTCGATTTCGTAGCCCGCATGTCCATACAAAGATTGATGCCTCTCGATAAAGATTTGGCGGATGAGTTCTATTGTCGAGGTGTCAATATTGTCTACATCCGGTATTCGGATATTTAATTCATGCGATTGACCAGAAAAACGCAGCTGCGCGACAGCTTCGAAAACTTCCGGAGTCGAACCGAATTTTGCTACAACCCGACGTTTCGCCTCATCGATACTTCTCCTGATATGTTCGATGTTTGATTTCGTGCAGGATGATAGGACCGATATGGACACGGTGAAAGTCTCGTCTGCTAATAACGCGCCAAGTGCAGCGAGTACCCCAGGGGTTCTCGGAATTAGTACGTTATCTATATCTAAGCTTTCTGCAACTTCACATGCATGGAGTGGTCCAGCACCTCCGAAAGCAACCAGAGTAAAATCTCTGGGATCATAACCCTGTTGAACTGAGACAACTCTTACCGCTCGCTCCATATTGGAATTTGTGACATCGATAACTGCTTGAGCGAAATCTTCAATTGTGCTGAAATGCTCTAGAAATGGCGTGGCTGCTCGAAGTGACTCACTGACTTCGAGTTGAAGAGTATTACCTAAAAGACTTTCGGCGGGTAGGCGACCAAGTATTACATTGGCGTCGGTGACCGTAAACACTGGAACGGCCGAGTCCTTCTGATTGCCATAACACGCTGGGCCCGGCACAGACTTCGCTGATTCCGGACCAACTCGGAGTGCTCCACCCTGATCAATCCTCGCTATAGAGCCTCCACCGGCACCAATTGTATGGATATCAATAATTGGAGTTCTAGCATGGATCCCTCCAACTTCTAGCTGATTTTTAAAAGATATATGGCCATCGCAGAGTGATATGTCTGTCGAGGTCCCCCCCATATCAAAGGTAATTATCCGCCTATATCCCGCTTGCTTTGCTATGGAAAAAGCGCCCAGCACTCCCGCTGAGGGTCCTGATAACAGTGTCGAGACTGGTAGGTTGCTGGCATTTTTCAGCGAAGTGGAACCACCATCGCTTCTCACGATCTTGACATCAGCAGTGTGCTGATCATTCATTAAGCGAACCCGCTCACCAAAATCTTTAAGGTACGCGCTCATTGCTGGTCCCACATATGCATTCAGGACTGTTGTAGAGGCCCTTTCAACTTCTCGATATTCTGGCGATACAACACTCGATATTGAGATAAATGAAGGCACATACTCCGAGTTGTTGTTTCGCTTGTCGTTATAGTATGACTCAAAGCCCCTCTCTAAGTCATCGTTGATATATGAATACAGAAGACAGATAGCAAGTGACTCCAATTGATTTGCAGCAGCGAAATCCAGGCATTCTTGATATAGCACTTCTGGAGTTTTGTTATCGTTAGTCAATACTTTGCCGTTCTGATCCAACTTTATTGGAAATTCAAAAATTGCCTCGTGATGAATTAGTGAGGGAGCCGGAGTAGGTTCTAGCTCATAAATATCAGATCGGACTTGTCTCCCTATCTGGAGGATGTCTCGGAAACCAGCACTCGTGATAAGGCCTGTTTTTGCACCATTCCGTTCCAGCAGGGTATTCGTGGCTATCGTCGAACTGTGGACTATTTTATTGACAGTAGTGTTGAGGGAACCCAAGCCTTGAATTATGGCATCAGAGGGATTGAATTGCGTAGTCGGTACTTTTGCCACCGTATATCGACTATTTGACTCGAAAATGAAATCAGTGAATGTCCCACCTACGTCAATGCCTACTTCATCCATTTATTGAGCACTCCTATTTAGATTTTACGCCCTTTCAGGATATTCACGCCCTAACAAACTGACGTACACTCATATGTATGAATGAGACAGGGACTATACAAACCAAGGAGCCTTTTGACAATGAGAAGAGACTCTTTGAATTGTCAGCTCCCTTTGGTATGACCGGAGACCAGCCAAAAGCAGTAGAAAATATTGTGGATGGCCTGAGAGCTGGCAGCAGAATTCAGACACTCCGGGGGGCAACTGGTACAGGGAAAACTTTCACAATGGCTAATGTCATCAGCCAAGTGCAAAGACCGACCCTCGTATTGGCTCCTAATAGAACGCTCGCGGCACAATTAGCGCAAGAGTTTAGAGACTTTTTCCCGACTAATTCAGTGGAATATTTCGTTTCCTATTATGACTATTACCAACCTGAGGCTTACATACCACGAACTGATACATATATCGCTAAGGATGCCGATATCAATGAAGAAATTGATAAAATGCGACACGCGGCTACATATTCGTTATTGGAGCGGACGGACACGATAGTAGTTGCGTCAGTTTCATGTATCTACGGACTAGCGCCTCCCTCAGAATATCAATCGTTTGCGGTACGGCTAGAAAAAGGGAAAGAGACCTCACTCCACAACTTGACCAGACAGCTGGTAGCCATGCAATATCATCGCAATGATCTCAGCCTGCTACGGGGAACTTTCAGAGTACGTGGGGATACACTGACAGTATTCCCTGCGTACGGAGAGGCAGCACTCAGAGTAGATTTTTGGGGCCAAGAAATTGAGCGACTGACGACGTTGGATCCACTCACGGGCGAGATACTCGGCGATCTTGACAGCGAATCAATATATCCAGCTAAACATTTCGTCACATCAGAAGAAAAAATGGACGACGCTTTGACGCAGATTGAACTAGAGCTTGCTGAACGACTTAGAGAACTAGAGCTTGGCGGCAAGTTACTCGAAGCTCAGCGGCTCTCGGAGCGTACGAACTATGATCTAGAAACGATGCGAGAGATTGGTTACTGCAGTGGGATTGAGAATTATTCACTGCATCTCGCGGGCAGATCTCCTGGCTCTCGGCCTTGGACGTTGTTGGATTATTTCTCAGAGGACTGGTTACTGTTTGTTGATGAATCTCATATGGCACTGCCTCAGGTCCGAGGGATGTACGAAGGAGATACATCACGGAAACGTACGTTGGTCGAGCACGGGTTTCGATTACCGTCAGCAATAGATAATCGTCCATTGAATTTCGATGAATTTTTTGATCATGTTAATCAGGCCATCTTTGTGTCAGCGACACCCGGCCCATTTGAAATAGAAAATACAGAACAGATAATTGAGCAAGTTATCAGGCCGACAGGTATCGTGGACCCGAATATCGAAGTTCGGCAGACGACGGGTCAGATCGATGATTTACTAGAAGAGATAAATCAGCGGGTACTCAAGTCTGAACGGACTTTAGTCACTACCTTGACAAAAAAAATGTCAGAAGATCTTAATGAGTATCTTAAAGAGTCAGGAGTTAAATCCACATATCTGCATTCGGAAATAGATACTCTACAACGGATTGAGATTCTTAGAGAATTACGACTGGGAACATACGACGTTATTGTAGGAATCAATTTACTCCGAGAGGGATTAGATTTACCGGAAGTGTCTTTGATTTGTATTCTGGATGCTGATAAAGAAGGTTATCTGAGATCATCCGGTGCCCTGATCCAAACTATCGGTAGAGCAGCTAGGCACCCGTCAGGGCAGATAATTATGTACGCGGATAGGATTACAAACTCTATGGAGGTTGCCATTTCGGAAACGAGTAGGAGACGGGAGTTACAAGAAGCACATAATCAGCAGTACGGGATCACCCCTGAAGGAATCGCGAAGAATATCAAAGATATTGGTGATAAGCTGCGCGACGAGTTAGATGATAAATCTGAAGATTTATCATTTGCTGATATCCCTGATGCTGAGATTAAAAATATTCTAGATGACTTAGATCGACAGATGAAAACCGCGGCTGGGGAACTCGAGTTCGAAAAAGCGGCGATCATTAGAGATCAGATAGCGCAGATTCGTAAGGAAAAAATATTACTAGATTCGGTTCCCCAAGGACTTGGTGGGATTACCGTCGGCTAGTCCGAGTCAAATTGTTTTGGCGGATTATTTAAGCGATTCATGTTAGTTATCGTGGGGACATCGGATCGGGCTGGATTTTCTGTCTCAGCCGAACCCAGAGAGATCACTTGGCGAGGTTTGCCCGCGGGTCCAGGTGGTCCAACGATTCCATTTTCTTCCAATTGATCCATCAGTCGAGCAGCACGTGGATAACCGATACCCAGTTTTCGCTGAAGCATCGACGTGGAGAGCTGACCAGTTTCTGCTCCGAGTATTAATGCCTTTTTATACTGTGGATCATCTGGAGACTGTCCGGAGTCGTCGTTACTAGAATCGATAAGCGCGAGTTCCTCAACTGCTTGCTGTACTGCTTCCTCTAGTGCATGGTCGTGTTTTTCAGGTAGGTCCGCTCCGAAATTGTCTGCTAACCAGTAATCAGTAACACTTGCAATCTCGTTGTCCGAGACGAATACACCCTGTATACGTCTCGGTTTATCGGCGCCAGGAGGGACATACAGCATGTCACCACGGCCTAACAATTTTTCAGCGCCGGCACCATCAATGATCGTCCGCGAATCGACGATTGAGGAGACGGCAAAAGCGATTCGAGTGGGAAAGTTAGCCTTAATAAGCCCGGTGATCACATCAACCGAGGGTCGTTGCGTAGCGACGATTACGTGAATACCGGTCGCCCGAGCAAGTTGGGCAAGACGTACTAGCAACCTTTGGACTTGATCGGGGGCAGTCATCATTAGATCGGCAAGTTCGTCGATCACTACAACCCAGTATGGTAATGGATCTCCTGTGGTCTTCTCGTTATATCCTTCAATATTTCGCACGCCCAGTGCTTGAAACTTGCGATATCGTGCGTCCATCTCATTAGCGACTGCCTGGAGCGTTCCGAGCACTCTATCGAGGTCCGTGATGATTTCAGAAAATGCAAGATGTGGAACGGAAGCGTATGCGGTCATTTCAACACGTTTGGGATCGATAAGGACAAGCCGTAAAGTCTCTGGTGTGTGTTGCATGAGTA
Organism: uncultured bacterium; assembly: GCA_964011795.1. GTDB lineage: Bacteria > Chloroflexota > Dehalococcoidia > UBA2979 > UBA2979 > UBA2979. The sequence goes on from CAXGQC010000008.1 coordinate 35,697, forward strand.
ATCCTGAAATTATGGCGTTCAAGCAAACTGACTTTCCTGATCCGGTTGCGCCAGCGATTAGTAGATGTGGCATTTTTGTCAGATCAGCAAACATTGCCCGACCTGAAATGTCCGCGCCCAGAGGAACACCCAGAGTTGTCTCATTCTTGGAGCGTTGCCAATCCGGCGAGTCCAATACATCTCTCAACATAACCAACCTAGTGTTAGAGTTTGGGACCTCAAGGCCGATTATAGGCTTGCCCGGTACCGGAGCTTCAATTCTGATTTCAGGAGTAGCCAGCGCAAGTGCGAGATCGTTTTGGAGGGCTGTGATTGCCTTAACCCTCACACGTGAACGAGAAATTTCCTCTTCATAAGTTTGGATTTCCCCATTCTTATCTTTTGTCGTTAGCTTTCGTGTTTTTACGTCCCAGCCTGGTGTGATACCAAACTGAGTAATGGCGGGGCCCTCGTTAATTTCACTTACCGTGGCATCCACTCCATGAGAGGCTAAAGTTTGTTCAATTATCTGAGCGCGGTCATCATTCCCTTGATTTGTGGCAGCGTGTTTATCACCGGGTCGCAAGAGAGCAAGGGGAGGAAGTAACCATGAGCTGTCGGCTGACAGAGGGCCGGCCGGTGTTTTGGTAATGGAATCGTCTACAGAGTCCGCCTCTGCCACAAATGACGTCTGACCACCGTGCTCTTCGCTAGAGGAGTTAATCTCTGATGAAATTACGAACTTCTCGGAAGTTTCTGTTTTTATTAACGAATCTGTGCGTGGCCCTGCCAATAAGGTGACCTCATCCACTTCAGCCCTGGTATTCTCCTGCGGTGGGTGAGCTGAGGTGTTCGGAGTCTTTGAGAGACGTGCTGTTACAAAGCGATATAGTTGACGACATATCTCGAAGGAACGTTTAAGTATTAGTATCGCGAACGAAAAGAGTTTTGGGATAGCCTTCGATTCAATTAAGTACTTGACGGCCCTGAAGCTGTTTTCGCCAACTAGTTTGCCTATCATTTTTGTGCGTCTAGGTGACAAAATTGGAGCGCACGTGAGTCCTGCTATGATCCAAATAGTATTAGTGAATAATCCTGATCTCAGTGTGTCCCCTATATCTCCACCAAGAAGATAATTCTCAGCTTTTGGATAGAGATTGTTAGGAGTAATTGTTTGCTCCGCAAAAAGACCGGTGAGAAAAAATAGAAATAGCGTGGCAGAAAATATTTGTCGAGGGTATAACCGAACCAGATATAGCCTTCTCAGCGTTACCAATATTCCAGCTATGGCAGTTACAACAGCAACAGGGATAAACAAGAAACCGATCTTTTGGAATACGGTTGACTGCAATTCATAAAGTCGAGTCTCAGGCACCAAATATATATCTTGCAGTCCTGGTAATGTCAGGATCGATACTCCAAGCACCAGTGTGTAGACTCCTATCGCAGCTCGAGTACAGAGCAATTTCAGAAGAGCCACGAAAGGGGCTGAGATGTCATAGACAGTTGTCTCGGATTTTCTTTGTCCAGTCGGGGTGCGAGGACGTGTGCCGTGTTCCATAGGTTCATTCCTACCTAAGAGCGCCCCGCCTCAATAAGTTTACTGTATTTTGGCGTAGTGACTAACTTTATTTGGCCTTCGGGCAATATCTGCTTCAGTTAATTACGAAGTTGATTAAGAAGTTAGGCTTCATAGAGGTTTCCTCAACAACTAGATTCCGCAACACATCCTCTGCCAAGTTCTCCAGAATTTCTGGCGTGATACTCGCAGGTTGGTAGTTCTTGATTTCTTGCGAAAGGCCGCTCTCAAGATCTTCGGTAAGCCTGTCGGTATTTATATCTAGCCCATAGGCGTGGACAGAAGGAGTCTCGATGAATTTCATTTCAGACTTACGGAATACTCCGAACGCTGCGAGCAGACCATTGTCGGAGAGGAGGAGGCGCTCGTTGATGGCTTCTTGACTCGTGGGAAACTTTCGACCTCGATCGAGAAACACGTAATCACTCTTGATTTTCCCCACCTGATCGGCCCGAAGGTGATTAGTACCACTATTTGTCTCTATTACGAAATCAAAGACGTCTCCATCGGTCCCGAATAACAGACTTTCCGAATATGCTCCAACATCACTTGCCAGTTTCTGATGGTCAATCAGATGGCGATATTCTCCCTGTGCGGGGAGGAAATATTCGGGACGTACTAGATGTTGGACGAGCTTGAGCTCCTCAGCAGATGCATGTCCGCGCACGTGAACATTAGCAATCTTGTTATGGATGACTGACGCGCCAAGTGCGGTCAGTTTGTTAATGTTGTCAGATACTGCAGTCTCGTTACCGGGAATCGGATTCGATGACAATACTACAGTGTCTCCGCGACCGACCGAAACGTGAGGATGAGTTTCATTCGCCATCCTTGTAAGTGCTGCGTTCGTCTCTCCCTGCGAGCCCGTACAAACTATTATCGCTCGACCATCTGATGATTTCTTGAATTGGTCGAGGCTGAGTAGTCTATTTTCATCAATGTCCAAATGCCCCAACTCGCGAGCAAATTTTGTAGCTCGGAGCATAGATCGACCATTTAAAAATATTTTTCGATCCGTATCAGCCGATGCGTCTGCAATCATCTGTATTCTCGATATCAAGGAGGCAAATGTAGCGAAAATGATACGCCCTGGTGCGTTTGAAACAATCTGTTCAAAGACGGGTCGGATAGTTTCTTCAGGAAGAGTGTACCCAGCCACATCGGCATAAGTACTATCAGCGCAAAGCAAGAAAGTGCCCGAGTCTCCGATCTCACTTAATCGGGCCAGATCAGTTGTCTGCCCAAGAATTGGTGTGTGGTCGATTTTAAAATCACCAGTATGTACCAATGCTCCTAGTTCAGTATGGACAATTATTCCCGCCGAATCAGGTATGGAGTGCGCAACTGAGAAGAATTCGACCTCGAGATTCCCGACTTCTATAACGTCTCCTGATTGGGTAGCGATCAAATCTACATAATCTGTGAGGCCATGCTCTTTGATTTTCTCGGAGAGTAAAGATCTCGTTAATGGCAAGCCATAAAAAGGTATAGTCTCTTCGAGCATTTGTGCAATCTCACCAAGAAAAAAAGGTG
>CAXGQC010000009.1:0-32770 GCA_964011795.1 uncultured bacterium
CAGACCGTTCAAGGATTTGAGAGAGAGCTTCAATGTCGTAGAAGTCAAGGCGAAAGGTCGATCCAAATCGGTCTCTAAGTGGTTGTGAAATCATGGCATATCGTGTAGTTGCACCGACTAGGGTAAATGGAGCAATCTTCAATCGTACGTCTCGTGCCTTTGGCCCTTTCCCTAAAATAATATCGACCGAGAAGTCTTCCATAGCGGGATATAGTACCTCTTCCACTGCGAGTGACAGGCGATGAATCTCATCTATAAAAAGAATGTCACCAGGCTGGAGAGAAGTTAGAAGGGCTGCTAAATCACCGGCTCTTTCGAGTGCCGGTCCTGAAGTGATTCTGATTGAGACACCCATTTCTGCCGCAAGTATCATCGCAAGTGTTGTTTTACCAAGTCCAGGTGGTCCGTGAAATAAAATATGATCCAGTGGTTCAGAACGCGCTTTGGCAGCCTCTATTGCGATAGTAAGACTGTCCTTAACTTGATTTTGTCCGCAGTATGTTCCTAAAGAATTTGGCCGTAGTCGATTTTCAGTACCTAAGTCTTCTTCAGTGGCTTTGGGGTCTATTGTTTCTGTTCTTGAGCCTTTTCGGTCCAGATCTGATGACGGAGAGTTGTCGGAATTGGTTACTTCGGTCATAGGATGGATTTTAGCACATTTGTTTCAATGGCTATTTCCATCTGGGGAGTCCTTTGAGCTCTTTTTTCAGAGTCAGTTTTAATTTACCGGTTGATTGACCCCTCTGTGCCGCGAGATCTGCGACTGCCTCACCGATGAATTCTGCAATATTTGAAGCGGTATGACGGTATGAACCATCCGCGTAGCAGGTGGAACAGAGATTTACGACTTGTGTGCCGTCTGACTCCGTCCCATAATCTTCGGGTCGTCTCATGTCGAAAGCGCAAGAGTCGCAACTGGCCCTCTTACGCCCAGTCTGGAAATCCTGCATGTATTCACGTGAACCACCGCCACCCTTGCGAGATACTTTGGCAGCGTCCTTTGAATTCTTAGCCATTTATGATCCTCAATTGTCATCCTATTGCATATGCAAATTGCTCTGTTTCGAGTATACGTTATGCTATTTGAGTCGGGGCGTAATGGGAATGTACACGTGACTGCCACTAACAGCGTTTCACAGCAAGCTGATATTCCACAATTCGATGTCGGTGTGATTGATTCCGGCGTTGGGGGACTGGCGGTAGCTCGCGAAATACAGAATTTGAATTCCTCTATAAAGATAGGATATTTCGCAGACACTGCCGTGTTTCCATATGGAGACAAGAATAGTGTTCAGGTCGCCGACCGCATTGATTTTCTGGCAACGAAATTTGTTGAGGCCGGTACTCGACTCTTAGTGATTGCTTGTAATACTGGCTCTTCAGCAGGATTGACCTCAATCAGGAGAAAGTTTGCAAGAGAAGCTGTTGAAATAGTTGGAATGGAGCCACCTCTCAAGCCGGCAGCGATTCATTCACGTAATAAGTCTGTAGCAGTGGTGGCCACTTCGGGAACTGTATCTGGCCAGGCGTTGACTAATTTGAGAGACCGAGTGGCTACCGACACAGCTACAAAATTCATTGTGGCGAGTGGCCTCGCTAGTAGTGTTGAGCGAGGTGAACTTACAGGCAAAGACCTTGATTCAGTTGTGCAGGAACTCCTCAATCTCATAAGTTCTGATGGAGTGGATAGTGTGGCACTAGGTTGTAGTCACTATAGTTTCGTATATGAGCAGATGCGTGAGGTGCTTCCTGACGGAGTCAAGCTTTTCGATGCAGCTTTCCCAGTGGCAAAAAGAACCTTGGAACTGTGGACCGAATCACGTAGTTCAGATGATGTGAGCGACGTGTCCAATCCCATATCCGTTTTCGTTACCGGTGATCCTGATGGCTTTGTTGCATCCGTTGCCAGGCTCGAAACTGCAGGATGCACGATTCCGATGGTGTCAGTGAATCCCGTACCACTTCCAATCAATTGACCGCTAGTGTAACGTTTGAACCAGAATGAATTTTTTCGAGAAATATCTTCTGCTAGCGGAGAAAAATAATTCCCGATTATGTGTGGGTATTGACCCTGATCCTTCCAGGATTCCACCAGGTGTGACGATGCGTGAATTTCTCCTATCGGTAGTCGAGTCGACTTCTGACCTGGTTTGCTCTTATAAACCGAATATTGCCTTCTTCGAACGTGAGGGAATCGAAGGAATTACATTGTTGAACGAGTTGATTACCATCATTCCAAGGGAGATTCCCGTAATACTAGACGCGAAGCGGGGGGATATCGGCCATACTGGAGAGGCCTATGCGACCGCAATATTCGACCGAATGAATGCGGATGCGGTAACGGTAAATCCTTATCTGGGTAAGGATTCAGTCTCTCCATTCTTCAATAGGCCTGAAAAAGGAGTATTCGTTCTTTGTAAAACATCTAATCCAGGGTCCAGCGACTTTCAAGATCTGTTAGTGGGTGAGTCTAACCAACCCTTATTTCTGCATGTCGCACGACAAGCACAGGAGTGGAATATTAATGGGAATATAGGCCTTGTCGTCGGAGCCACCTATCCGGAGGAAGCAGCGCTCCTAAGGAGCGAAGAAGTTGAACTGCCCTTTCTGATACCAGGAGTCGGTGCCCAGTCTGGTGATTTGGAAGCAGTAATTTCTTCCTCGAGCGATCGCAATGGTGGTGGATTTATTATAAATAGCTCTAGGGGGATCTTGTATGCGTGGGAAGAGGGTACGGCTGGAGATCCCGGCTGTGCTCCGGGTGGTTGGCAAGATTCAATAAGGCAGGCGGCGGAGCAAACTCGCAGTGACATCATGGCCACTCTTGACAGGTGAATTTGAATCTTTGGATAGTATTGCTAACTTCAGAGAGTTTTCTTAAACTCGAAAGTGCGCTTGGAGCGTGATGCGGGGTAAAAGTTGTCACATATAGAATCAGATTTGGAACTTTCGATTGACTCTGTCCGAGTGGGTATTCGCCAACAGCGTCCTGTAGTTGTGCTAAAGGAAGTGTCCGGCGAGCGATACCTTGCCATCTGGGTAGGGTCTGATATGGCCCAAGCGATCACCTTTGCTTTGCAAGACCAGGAAACTCCTCGTCCCATGACACACGATCTACTTCTGAATACTATCGAGATGCTCGGAGGAAAAGTGAAAGAAGTAAGAATCACTTCGCTAAAAGAAGACGTATATTTTGCTCGTATCATTATCGAGCAGGACGGCGATACACATTCTATAGATTCCCGTACATCGGACGCCCTTGCAATCGCAGTCAGATCAGGGGCAAATATAATGGCTAGCCAGGAACTTATGGAGGAGGCAAGCATACAATTGCCTGACGATGACGACGATGACTTTAATCAGGAACTACTAAATCCAGTCACAGACGAAGAACTCCGGAAGTTGTCGCCTTTCCGCGATCTGGTCGAAGGACTTGATCTCGATAATTTAGGCGAGACCGATTCTGAAGAATAGGATTTTCCGAGAAACGATGAGTTAACATGATCATGTTGCGCGCACGTTTTGTTGATGTTAGCGTCAGCGCTAGCAACTCGCGGCAGGGAGTTGTATTGTGGGTAAGTCACCAGCTTTTAGGCTGTTAGGTATAGGGGGGTCGCTGGCGTTTTGGATTATTGGAGGAACACTGGGTGGCCGTTGGATAGATACCCAGTTAGACTCTGATCCGGTACTCACACTGCTTGGTTTATTTTTAGGCATTGCTGTGGGAGTTACGGACGCAATACGCCGCCTCATGGACGTTGTAAAGTTTCAGGAACGACGTTCATCAAAGCGGAAAAGATGATGGGAGTCCAGGTGAAGGCCGGATTGATTGCAGTTGGAGTTATAGTGCTCATGGTAGGTGGGTACTTTGTGCTCACCCCACCCCCACCTTTCATAATTGTTTCACCAGAAATTATTTGGCATACAGGTATTGATATTCCCGTTATTGGAGAATTTAATATTACCAATACCATGTTCACATCTTGGATCATGGTAGTGGTCCTTGTGATAGCAGCGGTATTTGTCCGTAAGGGAGTGTCGATCGTTCCTAGAGGTTTTTCAGGGGTTGTAGAAGCTGCCGTCATGGCCTTTTACGGATTCATTGAACAAGCAGCAGGACCAGAAAATGCAAGAAAATTTTTCCCGTTAGTTGCCACTATCTTCTTTTTTATTTTGGTGTCCAACTATTCAGGCCTTTTACCCGTTTTCAACGTCATAGGTAGGACCGAACCAGGGCATGGTGGCAATTCGATGGTTCATTTTGAAGAAGCTAAGATTGCCGGATTCGAGATTACATATATTCCTCTAAAGGCTGAGAAAGTGGATTTGGATCATGATCATGACGGGCATGGCGATAGCCGCGCTGGAAGCCTGGAAACTGTAAGTAGGGATGCCACTGGCTCTGCTACTACTCTCGCAAATGCCTCAGGAGCTGAAGGGGTTTCTTACGGTGTAATTGCACCCGCTCTAAGGTCCGTTATGTCTGATATGAATGCCCCACTGGCTATCGCTATATATTCATTTATTTTTGTGGAGATATGGGGCTTACAGGCACTAGGGGTGTCGTACCTGAAGAAATTCTTTGCCTGGGACTTCTACAAGAAAGGTGGATTTGGGGTTATCGATATTTTCGTGGGTATACTTGAGTTTGTAAGCGAGCTGTCACGAATTGTCTCTTTCACGTTTAGGTTGTTTGGAAATATATTCGCGGGCGAAGTATTGCTGCTGATGATGACATTTTTGGTCCCATTTTTACTCACTGACGTATTTTATTTGCTTGAATTGTTTGTGGGCCTTGTTCAGGCGTTTGTGTTTGCGATGCTAACAACGGTCTTTGCTGCTACAGCAGTGACGGCTCACGGTGATCATGATGATGAACATGACGAGGAACACGTTCAACATCAGCAGGAAGCCGTGCCTGCGTAGAAGATAAGGGTATTATTCACGGCGTGTCTGAAAGACGCTCCAGTGAATGAGCTGAAATAAATAAGGAAAAACGTAACTGGAAAGTTACTAAGAAGTAGGAGGACCAGATCATGAAGATAAGAAGTAGAGCTTTTTATGTGAGCTTACTGTCGGCGGCAATGTGGTTGATTGCGACCGCTGTCGTGGTTGCAGAGGGTGCAGCGGATAATGAATCCACTGAAGCATCCATGAAGTTCATAGCAGCCGGTATTGCAATGGGTGTTGGTGGACTAGGTCCAGCTATCGGTATTGGTATGCTTGGCTCTAAGGCTATGGAAGCTCTCGGTAGGAACCCAGAAGCAGCTGGAGTGATTCAGACAAATATGATTCTGGCAATTGCTTTCGCGGAAGCTGTGGCAATCTATGCGTTAGTAGTAGCAATTCTTATCGGATTCGTATTCTAGATTTTATAGCTGGGTTTAGACCAGCATGAAAATCAGGTTTACTGATTAGTCATGCCGGCCATCAACTGATGAGTCGGCCTGCAGGAAGGAGCCACTGATAATGGAACAAACAAATACAGTCAATTTATCGTGGCAACAGAAAGTTATATTTTTGGCTTCCATGGTTGTGGTTGTTGCACTGAATCCTCTGGCAGTTATGGCAGCGGAGAGTAGTGGTGGAATTTCGGCCCTAGGCATCAATCTCCCTGGACTGATTGCGCAGCTCGTTAATTTTGGCGTTCTTCTTCTCATCTTAAGACTCCTTGCTTGGGGTCCTATCATGCGAATCGTTGACGAACGTCGAGAGAAGATCGAAGCTGGCCTGAATGCTTCGGTCGAAGCATCTGAAGCTGCGGAGAGAAGCCAAGAAGAAGCAAAGGCGGCTCTTGAGGAGGCTAGAACTGAGGGGCGTGAACTTGTGGCACGTGCACAGGAGACAGCTGCTCGGCTTAGTGAGGAACTGGAGACGCAGGCAAGATCTGAGGCAGAACAAATCGTCAGCAGGGCTAGAGCCGAGATAGATGCCGAACGTCAGCAAGCAATCAATTCATTACGTTCTGAGTTTGCTGAGTTAACGGTCAATGCGGCTGAACGCGTCATAGGTCAATCGTTAGACAGAGATGCACATCAAAGACTCATTACTGAGTCACTGGTAGGCACGTCCTTTAGCGATTCTGAAGAGAAATAAAGTAGTTCGGGGCGGATGTAACAGTGTCAGGTACTAGAGATGTTGCGGGCAGACGATACGCCAGCGCGATCCTAGAGATCGCTCGGGATTCGAATACTCTTGACAGTTGGTCGGAAGCAGTGGAGGGCCTTGGTGGTCTTACGGCACAGCCAGGTTACTCAGAGGCACTTCAGAGTGACGGGATGACCGATGAAGCATTCCAGAGCATAGTAAAAAGAGTCATACCTGATATCTCAACTGAGCAGATGAATCTATTTCGTCTCTTGCGGAGAAAGAATCGACTGATACTTGGTCCTTCGATTCAGTCTTTCTTTCAAGAGCTAGTGGACGAGGAAAGAAACATTGCCAGAGCGATGGTCACCAGTGCCGTGGAGTTAGATGGAACTCAGGCTGATGACATAGCAGGTAAATTATCTGACGCGTTGGGGAAAAATATAATAATAGAAACCAGGGTGGACGAGTCAATAATTGGTGGATTAGTGATCCGAGTGGGAGATCAGCTGATAGACGCGTCGACAAGGGGACAGCTAAGTGCGCTTAAGTCGCACATAGCTCGGACATAGAGTGATAGAGAAAAGGGTGAAGTGAGGTGACCTATGGCAGTTAGAGCTGAAGAAATAGCGTCGATACTTCGGGAGCAGATTCAAAACTTCGATGCGGGAGTTTCGAGCGCGAACGTGGGAACTGTGATTGAAGCTGGTGACGGGATCGCAAGGATCCACGGATTGGGTGATTGCCTTACATCAGAATTGATTGAATTCGACGTTCAAGATGAATCAGGACGTTCAATCCGTGGGTTAGCACTGAACTTAGAGGAAGAGACTGTGGGTGCAGTGGTCATGGGTGACGCCTCCTCCATCAAGGAAGGTGCTGAGGCAAGAACCACTGGGCAGGTAGCATCAGTACCCGTGGGCGAAGGACTATTAGGCCGTGTTGTGAATGCTCTCGGTGACCCTATAGACGAAAAAGGTCCACTCACCACTACCGAAACATATCCGATGGAGAAAATTGCACCAGACGTGGTTTCGCGAGTGTCTGTTGACCAACCTCTTCAAACTGGTATTAAAGCTATTGATGCGATGATCCCGCTTGGAAGAGGTCAACGTGAGTTGATCATTGGGGATAGATCCATCGGTAAGACCGCCATCGCTATCGACTCGATTATCAATCAGAAGAATAGCGATGTGATATGCATCTATGTTTCTGTTGGGCAGAAAGAAGCGAAAGTTGCTCAGTCTGCCGCAACGCTCGCTGAAAATGGAGCCCTTGACCACACGATTATCGTTTCGGCTTCGGCGTCTGAATCAGCAGCACTGCAGTACCTCGCTCCATATGCAGGAGTAGCGATGTCTGAGTATTTTGTGTCGCAGGGTCGCGATGTTTTGATAATTTACGATGACCTTTCGAAGCATGCTTGGGCGTATCGAGAAGTATCTCTTCTGTTGAGACGTCCTCCCGGCCGAGAGGCATATCCAGGAGATATTTTCTACTTGCATTCCAGATTGCTTGAGAGATCAGCGAGAGTTACTGATGATCTGGGCGGTGGTTCGAGTACAGCACTTCCAATTATTGAGACGCAAGCAGGGGATGTTTCGGCTTATATCCCTACGAATGTTATTTCTATTACTGATGGACAGATTTTTCTTGAGCAAGATAGATTTAATTCCGGTATCAGGCCTGCTTGTAACCCAGGCATCTCAGTGTCGCGAGTTGGAGGGTCTGCGCTTACTAAGGCGATGAAGAAAGTGGCTGGTTCACTACGACTCGACTTGTCGCAGTACGACGAACTGAAGGCATTCGCACAGTTTGGTACAGACGATCTTGATGATGCTACAAAGCAGCAGCTGGTTCGGGGTGAGCGTTTGGTTGAGTTACTAAAGCAACCGCAGTATCAGCCTCTGTCTCTCGGTCAGCAGGTTTCGATTCTCTATGCAGGAGTTAATGGCTATCTAGATGATGTCCCTTCCGAGAGCATAGTTGGATTCGAAGCAGCTTTTCATGAATATATGGCAAGTGGACATAGTGATTTGCTGAAAAAAATCACTGACTCGGGTGATTACGAGGATGCGGATGAGGAAACTTTGAAGCAGGCTATCGATGACTTCAAGGGAACTGTGGCTTACTAGAATTTAGTAAATCAGGAAATATCGAGAGGGAGCTCGGGCATGGCTGGTGACATAAGGGCTATCAAAGATCGTATTCGTTCAGTGGCGAATACTTCAAAGGTTACCCGAGCTATGGAACTTGTTTCGGCGTCAAAGATGCGCCGTGCAACTGAGCGGGCTGTTCAGTCACGTCCTTATGCCGATAGAATGACGGCGGTATTAAGTCAGATCGCTGACGCCCTTAGCGGTAATCAAGGTGAAACCGTTCACCCCTTGCTCACTAGCAGGCAAGTTAAGAATGTTGCATACATCCATCTGACCGCCGATAGAGGACTAGCCGGTGGTTTGAACGCAAATATGAACAGGAAGGGTGCAAACTTCCTTCTAGAAGTACAACCTAATGTGGACTCAGTTAGTGTTCTTCCTGTAGGCCGTAAAGGGCGAGATTTCTTTAGTCGTGCTGGTATGCCAATTATGGCTGAATGGATCGGCCTTGGTGATTTCCCTGAGTTTTCCGAAATTCGTCCGATTGCTGAGATGGTGACGGCTAAGTTTGAGTCAGGGGAGATAGACCAAGTATTTGTTGGATTCTCACGATTTATAAATGCGGCAATACAAACTCCGGAGGTCGTACAGGTACTTCCGGTGGAACCACCAGAGGAATCAGAAGAAATTGGTTCAGCTGGAGATATGTTGTTTGAGCCTTCGCCGATTGCGCTTCTCGACACTCTCCTTCCTCGCTTCGTGGAAATGCAGATATATGTGGCTCTCCTGGAGGCTCGAGCATCCGAGCAGTCGGCTCGGATGGTTGCTATGCGTCAGGCGACGGATGCGGCGACGGAGATGGTTGATAACTTAACCCTTGAGTACAACAAAGCACGACAAGAAGGAATCACCGGCGAACTCTTGGATATTGTCGGTGGGACTGTGGCTCTCGAAGGTTAATTAGAAAGAGTGATTTAGAAATGAAAGAGATAATGAAAGGAACTATGCGCGTTTTATAGGTTTAATCCGCACATCGAGGAGATACTTTTATGGCAGAAGGAACAGTACGACAGGTAATTGGTACGGTGGTAGATGTGGAGTTTCCTACGGGCGAACTCCCTGACGTATTCAATGCGATCAATATAGATTTGAACGGCGAGAACCTTATTGCCGAGGTCCAGCAGCACAATGGAAACAACTGGGTGAGAGCGTTAGCGCTTGATTCAACTGATGGACTTGCGAGAGGTGCAAAGGCAACTGACACAGGAGAACCGATTACAGTTCCGGTCGGGCCAGAAACTCTAGGAAGAATTTTCAATGTGGCTGGTGAACCACTTGATCCGGGTGCACCAATTGCTGCGGATCAGAAGAGATGGCCGATTCACCGAGCTGCTCCAGCGTTTTCCGAACAGGAAACGTCTGCCTCCGTCCTAGAGACGGGAGTAAAGGTTATCGACTTAGTCGCACCACTCGCAAAAGGTGGGAAAGTGGGACTTTTTGGTGGTGCAGGTACAGGTAAGACCGTCACAAATACTGAGCTCATTAGAAACTTAGCTACAGAACACGGCGGTCTATCAGTGTTTGCTGGTGTGGGAGAGCGTTCCCGTGAAGGCAATGATCTCTGGCATGAGATGGAAGAGTCTGGTGTACTCGACAAGACGGCACTGGTATATGGTCAGATGAATGAGCCTCCAGGCGTTAGACTTCGTGTGGCACTGAGTGGGCTCACGATGGCTGAGTACTTCCGTGATGAAGAGAACAGAGACGTGCTTCTCTTTGTGGACAACATATATCGATACACACTTGCTGGAATGGAAGTTTCGGCTCTACTTGGAAGAATGCCGTCGGCCGTGGGCTATCAGCCAACATTGGCGTCTGAGGTAGGGGTTCTTGAAGAAAGAATTACCTCGACAAACAAGGGTTCAATCACTTCGTTTCAGGCTATTTACGTACCTGCTGATGACTATACGGACCCAGGTGTTGCTACAACGTTTGGTCACCTCGATTCAACCATCACACTTGATCGGGCGTTAGTTGAAAAAGGACTTTATCCAGCAGTAAATCCCTTAACATCGAACAGCCGAGTCTTAGATCCATTAGTGGTCGGTGAGGAACACTACAACGTTGCGCAGGGAGTAGTTCAGACACTTCAGCGTTATAAGGATCTCCAGGATATTATCGCGATTCTTGGGATTGAAGAACTTTCTGACGAGGATAAAGCTACGGTTGCACGAGCTAGACGAGTGGAACGATTCCTATCGCAGCCGTTCTTTGTAGGAGAGGTTTTCACTGGTAACCCTGGTCGTTATGTCACCGTCGCTGAAACCGTTGAAGGCTTCAAACAAATTCTGGAAGGCCAGCATGATGATCTCCCTGAACAAGCTTTCTACATGTGCGGAAATATTGATGATGCGATTGAAAAAGGCAAGCAACTGGCAGCTGGCTAATAATCCGGTCTGATTTGGAGTTAATGATATGGCTTTGTCAGTGAATATAGTCACCGCTGAAAAATCGATACTCGAGTTGAGTGATGTACAGAAAATTGTCGTTCCTGCGAGCGATGGCCAAATCACGATACTCCCGTCTCATACAGCGCTGATGACAAGTCTCGATGCTGGTGAGCTTACTCTGTATGGTCCAGACGGAGCTCAATCGGTGACGCTGGCCGGTGGTTTTCTGCAAGTCGTTCACGACGAAGTGAATGTATTGGCTGACGTCCAGCAAGAATCAGAGGTTTCTGAATAGATAAATTTCTATTGCCCCATAGAAGAGCGATTTAGTGCTGATATACGACTCAGTAGAGATCTTGTGTAATACTTGCGTCTGAAGATATACAAGGTGCGAAGTCATGGCTAGTTATGAAATAGTAGGATCTGAGCCACTTAGAGGTGAAGTTCACGTTTCCGGTTCAAAGAATGCTGCGTTGTATGCCGTGGCTGCAACCTTATTGACCTCAGAGGAGGTAGTGCTTCACAACGTTCCACTAATCGCGGACATAGACGAACTAACCGACATCATGGCGGGACTAGGGACACTGGTCAAAAATGACGGTCATTCCGTTAGCCTAAAAACTGATTCGATAAAATCAACCGTTCCTACTCCTGAATCAGTTAGAAAGTTACGCGCGTCATTTTTGCTTGTAGGGGCATTGTTAGGCCGAGAAGGGTCCGCGACATGCCCTCCACCTGGTGGTGATGTTATAGGATCGAGACCTCTTGATATTCATCTTGCGGGGTTTCGAGCACTTGGAGCAGAAGTCAGGCTTGAGGAAAATAACTGGGTTGTCCAAGTATCAACTGGATTAGTGGGTACGCGAATTTTCTTTGATTATCCGAGTGTTTTAGGTACGGTGAATCTATTATTGGCGTCAGTATTAGCCGAGGGTGTGACTACTATTGTTAATTGTGCTGCTGAACCTGAAGTTGAAATGGTCGCAAATCTGCTTAATGCGATGGGAGCGCAGATTGTGGGTCAGGGGACTGCTCACATCTCGGTTACAGGGGTCAGTAAATTACATGGCTGCGAATTTAAGATAATTCCTGATCGTTTGGAAGCAGGCACGTTGCTTCTTGCGGCTGTTGCCACACGAGGTGCGGTGCAGGTGAATAACGCTGTGCCTGCCCATCTGGACAGCCTGCTTTCAAAACTTGAGGAAATTGGAGTATCGATCCACTATGACAGATCAGGTTTCCTTGAAGATGAAGCGATTCACGTTTCGTGTGAGAGGACTCTGCAACCGATTTCGGTTCAGGCTGTACCATATCCGGGATTTGCAACGGATCTCCATCCACCGATGGCTTCAGCTCTCACGCAAATCCCAGGGGTATCCTTTGTGCATGAGCGGGTATATGACAATCGTACGTTGTACGTGAGTGAACTCCGCAAGATGGGGGCTCAAATCACGCTTGGAAGTAGCACTTCAGTGGTGATTGAGGGGCCATCACGGCTACTTGGAGCTAAAGTCAATGCCCTGGACATACGGGCTGGGGCGGCAGTTGTGGTAGCCGCGCTATGTGCCGAAGGTGTCACGGTCGTCGAAGATATCCACCACCTGGATCGAGGATACGAAGACTTAGCCGGCAGTCTGACTGCTCTTGGGGCCAATATTACTCGCAGTTAGCAGAGTTTACTGCATCGGTGATAAGCCAGTTGGTTCCAGTCGTGTGACGCTAATTTTTTCTCGATCCATCAAATCAGGTATTTTAGGCCCGATATTGTTTTTCCAGTGGTCACTTTCATAAACTTCTTGGTACAAACGCTCTCGCTCTGACTCATTTTCGAATCGTCGGAGCCATATGTATATATGCTCGTCTTCTTCGCCTGTGAATGAACCAAGGATTACCATCCCTTTCGAGACTTGAAATGGGATGATTTCTCTTTCCATAAGTTCTACCCATTCCTGTTTTTTCCCATCTCGAATGTGGTATTGTCGCAGTTCCCAAAGCATATTTGACTCCCCGATTAATCTCTGAATTGATAAACAGTATATGTTGTTTCAGGGTGAACTAAGAATCTCTATATACCGCAGCTTCACTCCAAACAGTGCCATTTTCTCGGAGGACAGTGATTTCAGGTGGCTCATACCCGAGCTCAGAAAGAATAGCGTCCGTTTGTTCGCCTGCCATAGGTGCAGCCTCCAGTACGTTAGGGGTTCTCCTCATTCGAACAACCGAGCCATGGCGGGTGTATTGTCCGTGTTCCCCATGTACTACTGGAGCGGTATATTCATTTACTTTGACGTGTTCATCTTTAAACCAAAATTCACCAGGTAGAGGCCCATCGGCTCTCACGCATCCTAGTCCAATTGTGGCAAGCAGCAGCTCCCAGTTATCGGCCGTGTCACCAATAAACAAGGAGGAAAGTAAGTTTTCTAATTGGTCTCTATTTTGTACTCGATCTTGTCTCGTTCGAAATCTCCGATCAGATGCAAGTTCAGGTGATTCGATTGCGTTGCAGAATTGTATCCATTCCTTTTCAAGAAATAAGCCAAGAAATACCCATCCTTCGCTGCATTCATACAAGCGGTATGTTGCATCCGGACCCAGTAATGTGTCCCCTAAATCTGGGCGCTCTGGTTTGTCTTCGTACCAGATGAAATCATCCGAATTAGCGTACGCATTCGCACCCATCATGTCGACGAGTATTTCCTGCCCCATCCCTGTCTTCTGCCTGTGGTATAGGCCGATAGAGGCTGCAGTGGTGATGACAGCTGTTGTATTAGGATCCGGATTCACTTCATTCGCCCTATATAGTTGCCGGGCTCCTTCTCGTAATTTTTCGAGGTCATCGGTGCTTTCCTGCAAGGTCCCTACCTGGTAATAGGCTCCGCCTATGCCAGCACCTGGAATTGGATGCGTGGAGGGTCGGTGGGCACTTGGACCATTACGTCCATATCCGTTCATCGTGACATATATTATTTTGGGATTTACTTTAATTGCGTCCTCGTAACTGATTTTTAATTTTTCTGGGACACCAGGTCGATAGTTGTGAATGACAATATCGGCTATTTCCAGTAATTTCGTGACGACTTTTTGCCCTTCTTCCTGCTTTAGGTCAACAACAATGCTTTCCTTGCCAGCATTTGTCTTCATCGCACTAATTCCACCAGCTCCCATGCCCCGAAATGGGTCTCCACCAGGCTGTTCAACCTTAATGACGCGAGCTCCTAGGTCTGCAAGATGTGCTGAGGCCAGCGGGCCAGCAATGATAGTTGCAAAATCGAGCACCAGTGTGCCTTCAAGCGCGGGAGCACCGGAAGTATCTCCTCCAGTAAATGCTTTCCAAGGGGAGCGCGGAGAATCAGTCTCCGAATCAAATATCTCAAATGTATGCTGTCCTGAGCGAGGAACGGCACCCTTGATTGCTGCAGGACTTTTCGTGAATTGAGCGAGCGGACCCAATTGTTTCATCGGAGGTCGCTCATCCTGAGTTTCACCAAACATGCCGAGAACGGCTTCGGTGACAGACGTATTACTCTTCAATCGTGGGCCTCGGGAATCAGTGACTTCTAACACATGGCCGTTAGCAGTGAGATCTGGGTCGGATAACGCCTGCTGGGTACTCTGCCACGGGTGTGCCACCACGCTTCCGTGTTCTGAAAAGATTTGCATCCATTCGTCTTTGGTTTTTTCTCTCATTCTTCTGAGCATGCGGTCACGAAATTCCTCACGTGCTTCGTCACTCCACTCAGCGGGGGACCCAGAAAATCTCTCATCCGTGTAGACATCGAATAATTCAGAAGCTACTACGAAATTTTCAAAGAGGTGCTGCAGGAGATTACCGAGCTGAATCCAGCTTCCGTCCTTTGTCTGCACAGGGTGGTAGTTGATAGTCGGCATCATAGATGCTGCAGCGCCAGGCACAGGAAGTAATTCCTTCCATTTTCCGGGATCATTCGCGAGAAGACTCTGGACTGTCAATCCAGCTAGATCGTATGGAAGAAATCCTTGGATCAGACTTGTCTCAAGATATTGCCCAAAACCTATTCTGTCTCTTGCTATTAATCCGGCCATTATTCCAGTAACCGCTGCCTGAGATGTAGCATGAGTAGACGCTGGAACCGTTGAATAGATCGGTCCCGGTCGATTAATCATCCCGCTGAATGACTGCATTCTTCCCGCTTTGGCAGCTACTACTGCCTCGTATCCCGGATACCCAACATATGGTCCATATGGGCCGAATCCCGAAATTTGGCAGTATACGATTCCTGGATTGCGTCCAGCGAGTACGTCATAGTCGCACCCAAGGTCAACTGCGGAGTGGGCTCGGAATGCTGTTAAAACCACATCTGAAGTTTCGACTAATCGATAAAGTCTCTCTCGTTCTATCTCACGTTTGAGATCAAGTTCAATGGAACGTTTCCCGCGCAGCCACATTGGAGAATTTGGGAGCTCTCTAAAAGGATCTCCCCCTGGCCGTTCGACCTTAATTACGTCTGCACCGAAATCACTAAGGATCATTGATGCCATCCCTCCTACAGGGCCAGAGGAAAGGTCAATTACTCGCAAGTGTTCGAGCGGAAGTTCCATATTTATCACCTTGTTCAGATTATAACCAGAACAGTATCGTACCGTGGGAGTGATAGGCTAGTAATCAGTAAGTTCACTCATATGTACTACACGATTTTGCCGAATTGAAATCTCGGCTGCTGCACCCATGAGTACTGCCATAAGACCATCTAACGAGGAGACCGAGGGCCTTTGACTTTGTTGAATTGCCCTGAGAAATGCCTGATGTTCATGAAAGGTGGCCCCACCATGTCCGTGACTAATATCAGTTGCGATATCAATATAATCAGTGCGCAGTCTTTCAGAGTCTCGGAAGGCTCCAACGGCCCAATTTTCCCATCCTTCGTGACGTAATCCAATCGTCACGGAATTAGCAGGTTGTCTGCATTCAATTTTCCCGGCATCGCCAACGAAATGAATTTCAGTTTGATCGGTACTTTGTTCTGCAAACATGCATAGGTCTAGTGAAGCTCGAGCACCTGATTCGAAGTCAACTATCACAAGTGCGTTGTCGATAATGTCCGGTTTCCCCTCGTCATAAGTTTCGTTTAGGTGATTGACGTCGATTGCCCCCGACGCAAAAATTTGGGTCGGTTCGGATTTCAGAATGTGTCTCATCAAATCAAAAAAATGGCAACACTTCTCGACTAGAGTACCGCCCGTATTTTTATTGAATCGATTCCAATCATCAATTTTTGGAAGGAAGGGATATCTGTGTTCTCTAATAGACAGCATTCTGAGGGTACCTATTTCACCGGAGTCACTTCTTTCAATAGCTTGTGCCACAGGAGGAGCATACCGATATTCCATGCCGATCCAAGCCAGTGACTGATAATCAGACAGAAGTGAATGAAGTGTTTTTGCATCCTGAATGGTGGTGGCCATTGGCTTCTCGATCAGTAGGTGTGTGCCTTTCTGGACCAATGCAGTCACGATGTCAGCATGAGTGTGATTTGGTGTGGCGACTACCACGACGTCAAGGTCATCTCTGTTGAGGAAATCGGAAAAGTCGTCGTATGTATCTGCGCCCGGGGTAATTTTAAGCGCTTCTTTTATCGAAGCTGAGTGAGGGTCACAAATTGCTACTGCCTCAACCTCTGGAATTAATGCCAGAATTCGGAGGTGCTCGCGGCCCATCAGCCCAGTACCGACAATTCCGTACCGGAGAGGAGTAACCGGCATATCAACAAATCCTCTACTGTTCGCGCTTATCAAATTAAGATTTCTTACGATGTCCTAAGTGCTTGGTTCACGACCTGGACCTGGTGGTCCTGCAAATGCCTGTGCAATACTGAGGAACTCTGATGCGAGTTCACCAGTAGTGTTGAGATTTGTATCTGTGTAATGGATTCTTTGTGTCACTACACGACAGAAATCACCGGCGGTGCCTTTTATATTATCGGGAGCATCTTCGGGTCCCCACTTCCATGATTCTCCGGAAGGAGCTATCAGTTCCACAAAGATGGGAGTATCGGGGACATCAAGATCCCGATTTTGATACGCAAAATTTCTGGTTATCACTCCCAAGTGAGCCACATGAAATAAACGATCTGAATCGACAGGAGCAATCTCCGCTGCATCGAGAGCATCCAGGCCATGCGACCAGCATTCCATTAGTCGAGCAGTCGCAAACGAGCGCACGGACATAGGTGGCCCTGCCCAAGGTAGTCTGTCCTTGGCATCAAGTGCTTTTAGCGCTGTGTTTTGCCGGGTGCGAGCATCCCGCCACCAAGCTACGAGTTCATCAATCGATAAATTTCTCGCCTCCCTTTGTCTTTGACTCTGGAGCATGTCAGTAGGTGGCTCAGATGGTTCAGTCGTTGCCGATTTTTTCGGATATTCCTTGTGAGTGGCGACATAAGCTGCGTTTTCATCCACGTCAGCTAAGTGTGCTATACAGTCTCGCAGCAACCATCCGTCGGCTGGAGATGGATGGTCCCAAACTTCCACTGGGACCATCGAGAGAGCCTGATCGAGATAATTCTGTTCGGCCTCTAAATCGCTAAGTAACTGTTGCATCGGGTCTAAAGTTGCCATGACTAGGATTCTAGCGTCTATGACTCTATCAGGTGGCTGATTTTCTGACGTGAATCAGGAATATTTGTTACTCTCTCATGCGAAGAGAATCTAGTGAAGGGTAGGTAAGTTATGTCTGACCATCCGATGAGAGGGCGGACTGCTATATCTGGTCTAGGCGAGACCAAATATTACAAGCGAGCAGCAGCTCCCGATGGCGAATTTAAAATGTGTTTAGAAGCGATTCTTCTCGCCTGCGAAGACGCCGGAGTAGATCCACGTGATATCGACGGATTTGCCTCATATTCTAATGAGCGCTCGTCACCTGATAGATTGGCGGCCGCTTTAGGCATCAAGGAGATGCGACTTTCGAATATGTTTTGGGGCGGCGGCGGCGGCGGTGGTTCCGGCGCACTAGCAAATGCGGTCTCAGCAATCATTTCTGGTCAGTGTGAAGTTGTAGTTGTCTACCGCTCCCTAGCTCAGGGCCAGTTCGGGAGATTCGGCCAAGGCGCTGTAGTTAATGAGATTAACAATGATGGCAAGTGGACTGCACCCTTCGGTTTGATGTCCCCTGCTCAGTCGTTCGCGATGCGAGTTAGACGCTTCATGCACGAAAATGGTGTGCAACAGGAAGCATTGAGAGCAATATCAATGGCATCGTATTTCCACGCTCAACAGAATCCGCGAGCAGTTATGCATGGTCGAGAGCTGACCGAAGAAATCTATGACCAATCACGTTGGATTGTGGAGCCGTTCCATTTATTTGACTGCTGCATGGAGAATGACGGAGCTGCAGCAATGATTGTGACGTCAGTAGAGCGAGCCCGTGATCTGAAACCCGAACCAGCTGTAGTCTTAGCTGCTGCACAAGGGTCGACTCCTAGAAATCAGGCGGCAGCTCACAACGCTGATTTGTACGCAACATCTAATTTTCAGCATGTTGCTAAGCGACTTTATGAGATAGCTGGAGTGGGTCCGGAAGATGTCGATGTCGCGCAGGTGTACGAAAATTTCACTGGTGGAGTGATGATGAGTATAGTTGAGCACGGCCTGTGCGCCCCCGACGAAGTTAATGAATTTTTCACTTTAGAAAATTTCAAAGCTCCGGATGGAAAGATGCCTATAAACACCAGTGGTGGAAACTTGGCTGAGTGCTATATGCATGGACTTGAATTAATAATTGAAGCTGCGCGGCAACTTCGAGGGCAATCACCGAATCAGCTTGAAAACCCAGAGGTTGCGTTAGTGGCATCTGGACCGATGGTAACTCCAGTAAGTAGTTGTATTTTGGGGGTAGACAGATGACAACCGGCGAACTTTCACAGTGGCATGCTACTAATCCTGACACGTATCTTCCACCTGGACTAGCGGAACCTCGACCTTGGCAAGATGGGCTGGATATCCCATATTGGGAAGCGATCGAACGTGACGAACTTGTAGTTCAATACTGTGACGACTGTAAGGCTCATCAATGGGGTCCCGAGTGGCTGTGCCATCGATGCCATAAATTTGACCTTGAGTATGTCAAAGTTGAACCAAAAGGGAAAATATATTCTTGGGAAAGAGTCTGGCATCCCGTTCATCCAGCACTGCAGACCAGTTGTCCGTACATGGTTGTTCTAGTGGAATTACCTGGTGCGGATAACGTTCGCATGGTTGGAAATCTGATAGGTGATCCGATGCGACCTGTCACAATAGGTGAAGAAGTAGAGGCAGTATTTGAACATCATAAAGATGCTGACCCTCCTTACACCCTTGTTCAGTGGCAGCGCACGAGGGACTGAATAAGCTCTCGCAGAGTGCAGTCTATTGAGGTGGGTTGACTCCTAGATGCTCACTAAGAAAGCTTGATAAATCGGCGATGGAAGCCTGATTTATCTCGTGCTGCATTGGGTACTCTTTCAGCTCAACGTTTATTCCCTTTTCCAGCAGGCGTTCGTAGGAATCACGTCCGCGGGCAATGTCTACCATCTGGTCAGTAGTGCCATGCTGGATAAGAAATGGAAGCGCGGACTCGACGGCAGAGCTGATATTGGCTGTATCGATAACATCATCTGGTAGCCAAGTTGAAAGAGGAGCGACCGCCTGATAATACTCAGGGCTGGCCAGTGATAATCGGTACGCGAGCGATCCTCCTTGGCTGAAACCGACGACAGCCACACGGTTAGCATCACCACCGTACTCATCAATGGCTGCTGGGACAAACTCTTGTAGTGAAGAAACAATTTCCGTTGAATCTGATGCAATCCTGTCCCCAGAAGCATCTTTTCGTTCCCATGTGAACATTTGATTGTTTGATTGCATGGCGTATCCCTCAGGTAGTTCCACGTCGAACGGTGCTTGGGGACAGATAACCATCACCTGACCCCCACACAAATGAGGGGCAAGAGGAAGTAAATCCAAACCATGTGCTCCGTATCCATGTAGCATAATTACAGTTGGTTTGAGCGAACCGGAGTCCCCCTTTGGCTTGTAGATTGAATGGATGAAGTTGGCTAGCGCACTGTCATTAGTCATGAATTTACCTAACTCTCGAATTAGTGTAGAAGCCGTCCTGGCTCTCTGGGAGTTAGTATAGTTAACAACAGATTGAGATGGTAATGGAACTAACTCTATTTAGTCCGGCAATAACTTGTGAGAAGTGCATCGAGCATATCGAGGTTGAAATTGCTACTGTTTCCGGAGCGCGTTTTCTTTCAGGGGAGCCAAAATCCAAATCATTCAGTGTCTCTATCAGTCGTGGCGATGTACTTGATGCCATTTCATCAGTGCTGACTGAATCCGGTTATCCGTTGGGACCCGCTACACCGGCTATATCCTCAGAGATTCAGTCAGAAGATTACACGCCTAGTCCGGTTGTGGTGCCCTCGGAGTGTGGAGCGACGATTAGTTTTACCTGCCCGTGTGGAAGCACTGACGAAATATTTGAGTTCGATCGCGGGATTGCTGAACAGCCAATTAGTTCCTGCTGTGACCATTATACCCTCGTCGGTCCGGCAGCTAGCTGGAGACTACTTGATGAGTTAGGGCCGGCATTTCAAATTGATTCCGTTGATCTTGTTCTTCCATGGGGACAAACGATGGAATTTGCAATTGGTTACAAGAAATCTTCCTGACGAGCGTAGATAAATACATGACAAATACGGTTCCTTCATCTGAACATCTAACGGTTTCAGTAACGGGAATGACTTGCGCTTCCTGTGTTAGGCGAGTCGAAAAAGTACTACTGTCGACCGAGGGTGTTATGGGTGCGTCGGTGAACCTCATGACGAACAATGCCCAGATCATTATTCAACCGAGTGATGACGATATTACTGATCGATTGTCACATGCAATCAGCAAAATTGGTTATGGACTTGAATTTTCTGACGAAAACGAGGCTATGAGTTGGTGGAGCAGGGTGTTCTCTTATCAGGACCGAGAACTACGCCTGATGACCGCTCGTACGATCGTGGGTATTACGGCGGCGGTTCCGATATTGCTGTTTATGATCAGTAGCCTTTTCATGGAAAAGCCTGTATTTGCTGATAGATTCTTGTTGTCTGACTATCCTCTGCGGGAGGCAATAGCATTTGGATTAGCAACTATTTCAGTATTCTGGGTAGCGGCTCCGATTCATAGACTGACGTTTCTGTCAGCTCGTCATCGTACGGTTGATATGAATACCCTAATTAGCCTTGGAGTCGGTATAGCCTATTTCTTTTCCAGCTCAGTATTTCTTTTTCCAGATATCTACGGTGAAACGGAAGTTAGACCGTATTTTGATGCCGTGGCATTCATCGTTGCTCTGCTACTGACTGGCCGTGTTGTCGAGGCGAGAGCTCGCAATAGGGCATCAGATTTGCTTCGCACCCTCGTGAATGAGTATCCAACTACAGCAAGAGTGCTCGAGGCAGACGGGAATGAATATAAGATTCCAGTTCAGGCTGTTGTTGAAGGCGAGATATTACTTGTGCGGGCTGGAGAAACTATTCCTCTTGATGGTTCTGTTGTTCAAGGGGAGTCATTGGTGAACGAAGCTCTCATCACCGGAGAATCAAACCCAGCCCCGCGTACGATTGGCGATCAAGTGATTGGCGGTACTGTTAACCTCGATGGTGCACTTCAGGTTGAGGTTTCACGGGTGAGTTCAGACGGAATATATGCCAGTATCGTGCAACTCATTGACCGGGCACAAATGTCTAAGTCATCAATCCAGTTATTTGCTGATCGGGTGTCGGCTGTGTTTGTTCCGCTAGTGATATTGCTGTCATTGGCGACATTTTTTAGTTGGTGGATTTATGGTCCGGATCCTTCGATTCGTTATGCATTCATCGCCTCAGTTACAGTTCTCATTATTGCCTGTCCATGTGCTTTGGGGCTTGCGACTCCTGCCGCACTTGCTGTAGCCATTGGTCGCGCAGCAAAATCAGGGATACTTATCACTGATGCCTCAGCATTTCAGAAGATCGCGGAATCAGAGACGATATGTCTTGATAAAACCGGTACTTTGACTGAAGGTACTGCTTCCGTGTCAGAGTTCGTTCTTGCTCAAGGAAGTCAGGCCAGCGCTCAAGAGTTGTTGAGAATTGTTGCTAGTGTAGAACGTGGGTCCCAGCATCCTTTTTCCTTACCTTTCCTAGACTTAGCTAGTTCGCAAAACCTCGAATTAGTCTGGCCGACTACATTCAGATATTTTCCGGGCAAAGGCATAATGGCATCAGTTGAAACTGAATTGTCTGAATACTCGGTGTTGGTAGGAAATATCTCCCTACTTGAAGACCATGGTGTAGAGCATTCTGCACTTGTCTCAGAGATCGAAGCGATGGGTGCAGATGGACTGGCGGTCGTTTTAGTAGCCATTGACGGCAAACTCTCCGGTGTATATGGCATAAAAAACGCAGTCAAATCGGGCGCGAATAGAGTTGTCAGTGAACTAAGTAATGCTGGTTACCGGAACATTTTAGTTTCCGGTGATCGAGAAGAAATAACTCGACCTTTTGGACTCAATTTGGGTATTTCGGAGATCCATTCATCAATGTTGCCAGATGATAAAGCAGCTTTAGTCCGTGAACTGCAGATAGAAGCCGCTGGATCGGTGGTGATGATTGGAGATGGTATGAATGATGCTCCAGCTCTAGCTCAAGCTGACGTTGGGATCGCCGTCGTACAGGCTTCCGCACTGGCTCAGAGCTCCGCCACGGTCAATTTGCTGAACTCTGACCTTTCGCAGGTAAACGATCTGTTCCGCTTGTCTAAACGGGTGGTGAAGGTAACCAAGCAAAATGTTCTTTGGGCTTTCTTGTATAACATCGTGCTGCTACCTGTAGCAGCGGGAGCCGGATATCTAATTTATTTACTAGTTGGCAGTGGAGATGGTGGATCGCCGATACCGTGGCTATTTTCTGAGACTTGGCTTCTCAACCCAACTGCGGCGGCCGCTGCGATGGCATTATCTTCAGTGTCAGTAGTCGCAAACAGTCTCCGGATCCAAGGGTTTAAGTAGCAGTCAAATTATCTCGGCTACACTAAGGGCAACTGAAACGACATGTAAACTGGGGGATTCCAATGGATTTTGAATTTACAGATGAACAAAAATCATTCAGATTAGATGTCCATAAATTCATAAATGAGCAGTGGACCCGAGGGGCATTGCAGAGGGATACTACGCGTTGGCAGGCTGCACGGGAATATGAGGGGTCACTGGCGGATGGCGGCTGGCTTACGATGTCGTGGCCAGAAGCATACGGCGGTGGCGGCGCCACGTACTGGGAGCAGATGATTTTTAATGAGGAATCAGCCATGGCGAATGCTCCGTCGGGAGGACAGGGAGCTGATCGAGTCGGTCCAGTGTTAATTATTCATGGGACCCAAGAACAAAAAGAGGAACACCTTCCGTCGATTGCTCAAGGTAAAGTGATGTGGTGTCAAGGTTACTCTGAACCTGGATCAGGGTCTGATTTAGCATCACTTCAGACTCGTGCGATCCGAGATGGTGATGATTTCGTTATTAATGGTCAGAAGATATGGACCTCCGGGGCAGTCGAGGCCGATTGGATTCATATACTGACACGAACTGATGGAGAGGCGCCGAAGCATCGAGGTATCTCATACTTTATGCTGAAGCTGGATACACCAGGTATAACGATCCGACCGATCGCACAATTGCATGATGACGGTGTGGCAGATGGTCATGGTTTCAATGAAACATTTTTCGAGGATGTTCGGGTTCCTGCCTCAAATATGATCGGTGAAGAAAATCGTGGCTGGTATGTGGCGGCCACCGCATTAGATTTTGAACGGAGTGGTATCCATCGGATGGCGGGGGCTGTATCCCCGTACTATCGTCTCTTGGAATTTTCCTCGCAGCCTGGTTCACGAGGTTCAACTCAAACAATCGCGGATCATGGACCTTCAAGAGACGCACTGGCACAGACGCGAATAGAGATTGAGGTAGCAAAATATCTTGGTTATAGAGTGACCTGGATGCAGGCATCTAATTTGGTCCCGAATCAAGAGTCATCAATGTCGAAGATGTTTGGATCAGAACTGCAGCAGCGAACTGCAAGACGGGGAATAAATATGCTCGGCTTGTATGGTGGACTGCGGCCTAGCGATCCACGAGCCCCTCTAGCGGGCGAATTTTGCCGATACTATATGACTTCTGTTTCGCTCACTATTGCGGCTGGAACGAGCGAAATTCAACGTAATATTATTGCCACGCGGGGATTAAATTTGCCCCGTGGGTGACAGCAATTTTGGCAGTTACAAGTTCTCGATTCTGTGCTATAAATCACTTACAGGAAAAGGAAAATAGAGTTACTTTCGTAACATAAAGGTAGTAGGAGAGGCACTATGACTACTCAAGTTTCTGTCGATACGGACGAGAAGCTGGCACTTATTGCGCATCTTATGCGTCGTGTAGGTGTCGGTGCACGGCAAGACAGACTGGAATCTTTAGCAACAGAATCGTACGAAGATTTGGTGGAAAGGCTGTTGACCCCTAGTGACTATTCCGACCCAGATGTTGATCTTTTAGATCGGTATTTGCCCCAGTCCTCCAGTCCAGATAGTTATCAGACTTGGGCCTGCAGATGGATGTACAACCTCGCCGAAAGTGACCGACCGCTGCGTGAAAAAATGGCTTTGTTTTGGCATCATGTGTTTGCGACTGCTTGGTACAAGGCAGAAAATGGTCCAGCGATAGTCAAGCAGATAGAGACTTTCAAGCAAAATGGACTGGGAAAACTTCGCGATATCTTGCTTGATCTTTCAAAAGATCCCAATATGATTTACTGGCTCGACAACTCTGAAAGCAGAGATGGCGCGGTAAACGAAAATTACGGACGTGAGTTACTTGAACTATTTTCGATGGGCATCGGAACATACACGGAGAATGATGTCAAGATGGCGGCCAGAGCTTTCACTGGTTGGACTTTTGAGCAGCCGATTCCGCTCTACCCATATGGTGGTTTTGAGTCAGGCTTTATATATCGTCCAGAGCAACACGATGAGTCCGAGAAGGAATTTTTGGGTCACAAAGGGAATTTCAACGGCGAAGATATTATAGATATCATTGTTCGGCAAGAAGACTGCGCGAGGTTCATCACGCGACATTTGTATAATTTCTTCGTTGCTGATGAGCCACAGGTCCCTGCTTGGAGTATCACTCCTCCTCAGGATCAAGAAGCGATCGATGAACTGGTGGAAACCTTTATGGAATCAGAGGGAGATATGACCCAGGTAATGAGAACGTTACTCAATGCCGATTGGTTTAAGAATGCAAGGTTCCGCAAAATAAAGAGCCCGAGTGAGTTCGTTGCTGGGGCGATTGTATTGTCAGGTACTCCTGAGGTACCGGAACCAACTATTGCTGGTCTCAATACAGCTACCACGGTTATGGGGCAATCGCTGATGAATCCACCCACCGTTGAAGGGTGGCACACTGGCAAGGAATGGCTCGATTCAGGAACCTTGACTGAACGAGTCAATTTCGCAGTGAATCAAGTATCAGATATTGATCAACCAGGTATTCGAAGTATCATCTCTCGAATTGAGATGAGTGAGGTTCGAACACCTGGAGCACTTGTCAATAGCTGCTTGGAACTGACGGGGAACTTGTCAGTGAGTAGTGATACACATGAAGCGCTTCTCGAATTAGCGACTCAGATTGGCACACTTACGTTCGACGATGATGATGCCAGAAAAGAGAGCTCGGAGAAGATCAGTCGCCTATTACAGCTAATTGTTTCGGCGCCAGAATACCAATTCGCGTAATTTCAGGAAGTGTGTAAGAACTTAGTAGGAGTGTATATATGACCACGAAAGCAAAAGATCCTGTTCTCGTAGTTGTCCAGCTGACTGGAGGACTAGATTTCATGAACACCCTCATCCCTTATCAGGATGGTCGGTTATATGATTGGAGACCTACCGTTTCGGTACCTGCCGAGACCACCATTAAGATCGATGATCAACTGGCTTGGCACCCATCGGCTAGAGGGTTGTCTGAACTATATGATGCTGGGAATGTCGCAGTCATTCAAGGAATTGGATATGAAAATGCGAGTCGCTCGCATTTTAGAGCCATGGATATCATGCATACCTGTGAGCCTGAGAAGGTTGCTACAGAGGGCTGGCTGGGTAAGGTAACTAGAGAGTTCGATCCTAATTCAGAGAATCCATTAACTGCGGTGTCATTTGGTCGTGGCCTGCCGAGAGCACTAGCGGCTCCAGGTGTGACGGCTACATCAGTTGGTAATCTCGACGAGTTTGGTCTCATGACCAAGGTTGAACGTGAAGAAGAGCGAGCTGCAAATCTTGATATTTTCAAGAGAATGTATAGTCCGGCGGTAGGCAATGGACTCGTAAATGATTATCTAGCTCAGACAGGGAGAGAGATACTCAAGGGAGCAGATATGCTCGCTGACGTACCGTCCCAATATACGAGCACGGTCGAATATGCAAAGAATCCAATCGCGCAAGCACTGCGAGATGTTGTCCGAGTACACACGGCTGGTTTAGGGACGAGAGTTTTTTATACGCAGCATGGTGGGTATGATTACCATTCTCTGGAAAATGAGAATCATCCCCGGCTCCTGAGTGAGCTTACCGAAGCTCTTTCTGATTTTATGACAGATTTGCGAAACCACAATGCTTCGGACGAGGTGACTGTTTTAGTGTTCACTGAGTTTGGACGACGGGTTCTCGATAATGGTTCTGGAACTGATCACGGAACCGGTGGTGGGGCATACATCATTGGCGATCATGTCTCAGGCGGACTGTATGCAGAATATCCATCAATAGACCCTAAGGATTGGATATACGGTGAGGATTTGCGTCATACTATCGATTACCGGTCAATTTATAGCAGCATTCTGGAGCAGTGGCTGGGACTCGATGCTGTACCGATCGTCGGTGGTACCTATGAGCAAATTAACCCGTACGCAAAAACATTGATTTAGATCTCACGAAGGGGGCTGATAAT
Source organism: uncultured bacterium (assembly GCA_964011795.1). Taxonomy (GTDB): domain Bacteria; phylum Chloroflexota; class Dehalococcoidia; order UBA2979; family UBA2979; genus UBA2979. The sequence continues at coordinate 26,676 of CAXGQC010000009.1, forward strand.
GACTACTGAAATAGCTGCAGGTTCAGATTATGAAGTTTTACTTCGGGCTGGTTTCCCTTATGAGAAGACCCTCGGAATGAGACGTATTACTTGGTATCCGATCGATATCGAAGTCGGACCGGAAAATGAAGTTCATTGTTTAGGCAGATTCGATGTTGGTGGAAGTATACGGACGGTTAGTTGGGCTGATAAAGATCTAGGCGGCATCGGGGGTGGTTGGACCTGGCCTTCAGGCATGGCACAAGACCAAGATGGCCGACTTTTCATATCTGATGAAGGTGCTCACAACATCACGATCCTTAGAACTGACGGTGAAGAAGTCGCTCGTTGGGGGGAATATGGTACTGATGAGGGGCAACTAAATAAACCATCGCATATGGTGTTCGATCGAAATGGCGATTTACTCATATCCGACACACAAAATCATCGTATCCAAAAATTTTCGGCAGATGGGAAATTCATCTCCACTTTTGGATCCTTTGGGTCCGAGGTTGGCCAATTCAATATGCCTTGGGGTGTGGCCGTCGCTCCAGGTGGAGAAATAGTCGTTTCTGATTGGAGAAATGATCGCTTCCAAGTATTTTCGGAGACTGGCAAGCCAATCGATACGTTTGGATCTTCCGGTAGTGAGCGTGGAGAATTATCTCGACCAGCAGGTATCGCGGTCGATGAGGATGGTGATATTTATATAGCTGATCGTGGGAACGATCGAGTATGTCTGTTTGACAGAAATGGACGTTACGTAGAGCAGTTTATTGGTGATTCTACCCTTGGCGAGATGGGCCGGATATATATTCTAACGAACCTGAAAGTACTACGTCTCAGGGATATGGCTCATCTTGAACCTATCAAACGCTTCAAATCCCCAAGTTCTGTACGCGCCAAGGATGGCCGTTTATTCGTGGGAGATTACGGATGTCATCGGGTGCAAGTTTATAAAAAAGAAGCATATCGCTTGTCGGCGGACGAGGTAATGGATAAGCCTGTAGTCCCCAACCTTTTCACGGTATAGTCCCTTGCCAATGATGGTGGGCTTTGCCCAGCAAAGAGAACATCTGTTACAGGAAGAGTTGCAAAGGCTGGTAGTTGAGTTTCCGTCACTCGGGATTTTGAAAGTCTGGGTGACAGGAGAATTTGCTAGTGGCAATGTTACTCATATAACACCACTTGAATTCCTTGTTATTCAGGACACGTCGGAGCCCTACCATCGCCGAGCTGATTTTTTTACAGACCATTTACGACCTCGTGTCGAGACCTATTTTCATGTTTTTACTCCTGGTGAATTTGACGAGTACGAGGATATTGATCCGTTTGTTCGTACTACCACCGAACAATCAGAGCCCATTTTTGGATAGGAAGTGAAATATGACTTCATTGGAGGAGAGTAGTTCGGACAAAGGGCAACGTACTCAATCAGCCCGATGGCTTAGCCAGTCAAAGCACGACCTTCGCGCTGCAAGGATAAATAGCGATTCTGGTCTTTATGCTTGGGCTTGTTTCATGTCACATCAGGCGGCTGAAAAAGCAGTTAGTGCCTACCTGTATGCCAGGGGTGCTGAGTTAATTTGGGGACACGGTATTGCTGACTTATGTGAGGACGCAATGGCGTTTGAACCATCATTTGATCTAGTCAAATCAAGTGCGATTCAACTCGACAAATATTTCTTTGGGTCTCGTTACCCCACGACTATGCCGTCGGGAACGCCTTTCGAATCATATGAGTTGGAGGACGCGCTGCGTGCAATGGCAATTGCTGAGGAAACGATAAGCTTCGTAGATAGGCAGATTGAACTACTTGAGTAGGTTAAGTATCAAGTTCCGATGCAGCAATTTGTTCGAGGGCTCTTGCCTCAATCGGAGGATTATACAAACCGCTTCGCACGTCACGGAAATACCTCTCGAGAGGCCGGTTTCTGTCTAGTGCAACCGCCCCTACGATTTGGATGGCTAGATCGGTAATCTCCATCGCAGAATTAATTGAGTGTAATTTTGTCATTGCTATTTCGTTTACTAACTCTCGACGTTTAGCCGGATTTTGTTCCCAGTTTTCAGCACTTGTGAGCAGTAAATTTCTGGCTAAATGGCCAGTAGAGACCATTCGCGCCACTTTTTCCCGAACACTAGGAAATTTCGAAATAGGTGCTGGTGCGCCCGTAGGCTGCCTCGTTTTTGCAAAATCTATGGCATAATTCGAAGCCGCGCGTGCCACACCAAGATTGGCGGCGCTCAAGAGTAAAGGGAACCAAGCTGCCCCATCAATCGCATCAACGATTTTATCTTTTGGATTAGTGCGGGAAATGAAGTCTTTATCAGATACACTGACATCTGTGAAGACAATATCGTGGGAGCCGGTGGCTCTCATCGCCATTGAGTCCCAAGTTTCTTCAACACTCACACCCGAGGCATCCATTCGCTGCGCTACTCGCGCGACGTCTCCAGTTCCATCTTCAATGGCCGCTAAGGTGACGGCGTAGGTAAGCCTGGGCGCTAGAGTGGACCATGTTTTTCGGCCGTTTAAAGTCCACTGTCCGTGGCCATTCGGGGTTAATGCAGTGATTGGTCTGCCACCGCCACGAGGCGATCCCATCTCTGGTTCTGAATTAATGTTATTCAGTAAAGCCCCGTCCGTGACTACTTCCCTGAAAATTGGTTCACGGAGTTCAGTAGGCCATTTTTTTATCAAAGATTCGACACCAACACTCACGTGGTGCATGCCTACGGCCAGAGCCGTAGATCCATCACCCACACCAATTTCATATTGAGCAAGAGTAATGTCGGTCAAACCCAGACCTAGTCCGCCATATTCTATGGGTACCGCAGCTTTCAGATAGCCCAGATCCTCCATGAAATCAAAATGTTCGAATGGAAAACTTGCGGCCACATCATGTGCGATTGCGGTCACACTTATATGCTTTGCGATCTTTTTTGCTATGCCCTGTATCTCGGCTTGTTGTTCTGTTTTTGGCCACATATATTTTCAGGTTAGTTGGATAGCAAGCTTATGGAAATAGCAGCTAATAATAGATACCGCTTCCAACCCCACCGCCAGCAGCTATTGTTTCTCCAGTAACCGCGATAGAAAGAGGGGACGCTAAGAAAGTCGTTAGTGACGCTATATGCGAGGCGTCAATAATTTGTTTTACACTGTTCTGCTGAGACATCGACTGGAGTATGTTTTCCCGTGATATGTTTTCATTACTAATCTGCGCTTGGATTCTTTCTTCAGTTGCTTCAGTAGTGGTTTGCCCTGGATGGATGCAATTCACATTTATGCCATGTGGTCCTAGCTCGTCAGCAAGATTCTTCGTTAATGCCGACACAGCGACGTTCCTGATGCTACCGACAGTACTTCCACTATTTCTCGCCTGCATCCCAGAAATATTGATGATTCGTCCCCATCCACCAGCCTTCATCAGAGGAGCCACAGACTGAGCGCACCGAATGTATCCCATAACCTTTGTGTCGACCTGAGGAAGTAGATGTTCTTCCCAATCGATCTCAAGTAAAGGTGGGCGTGGCCCGCCCGGCTGAGCGGCGTTATTCACGAGGATGTCTACTGTTTCTAGTTGAGCTGTTGTATTTCTGACTAGGTCTTTGACTGCTTGTGGATCTGTCGTGTCGCACTGAAATCCAAGAATATCTCCGGAGCCTACTTCGCCTATCTCTTTTACGGCTTCGTCAATTCTAAATTGATCACGGGCCGCAATGACGACGTGACAATTTTCGCCGGCAAGTGCTAGGGCGATTGCTTTGCCAATTCCTCGACTGCCGCCGGTTACTAATGCAACTTTGCCTTCAAGTTGGAGATCCATCGTTACTCTTCCGGAGACTATTTAATTACCCAACAAGATCCTTGAATAACTCAAAGCGTTTGCTTCTGTCTGGCTCATTGACACTTACACCATGTAGATCGAATCCGGCATCAGTCGCTTCTTCTATGAAGTCAACGCATTCACCAACCGATCCTGCGACACCCAGGCTATTGACCAAATCCTCAGGTAGAGCCGCAGCACCAGCTGCCGATCCGCCATCTTCCCAGGCACGCCGAACGGCATTCGCTTCGTCCGCATAACCCATTCTCGAGAAATGCTCATAATAGAAGTCACCCATTCGAGCAATATAAAACGCTGCATTAGCTGCGGTTCCCATCCGTACGCGCTCAGGGTTATCAGTGACTGTAATTCCACTAGGATTTCTTACATCAATAGCTGTTCTGTCCCGACCAGCTTCTTTAACGTAATCGTAAAATGCTGAAAGTTGTGGTTCCCACTGTTCCTTAGGGAAGAAAATAGGTATCCACCCGTCAGCAATTTCAGCAGTTTGTCTAACTGACTTGGGAGTTACTGAGGCTATATGAATAGGAATATGATTTCGAAGCGGATTGAACCTAAGGGTGAATCCGCGCTTTAGTTGGTAAATATCACCGTCGTAATTTAGTGGTTCTCCCGACATAATGATATTAATGATTTCTGTGTATTCTTTGATACGTGTCAATGGCTTCTCAAATTTTATACCGTGGAAATGCTCAATTACCTGTGGTCCGGATGAGCCGAGCCCAATCACCATACGCCCATTTGAAAGTTCATCGAGCGTTGCAAAGTGTTGAGCGATGGCACCCGGCGAACGGGAGAAGTTGTTAATTATTCCGGTGCCGAGTTTGATGTTTGTCGTCTCACGAGCAATTACAGCGAGCAGTGTAAGAGCATCTCGTCCCCAGGCCTCGGCGATATTGAGTTGTTCAATACCCGCCTCGTCAGCTACTTTTGCATCTTCTATGACTTGATCAAGATCAAATTCACCCTGCCAGTTCAGTCCAATACTAAGCCTGCGTGCCACTTTTACCCCCCATACAATTTATTGAATTATCGCTCGTAACAGTATAGGCCGATTACCACTGTGATACGTACAAATTATTTTGACGAGTACAGTGCGAGAGTTTCCTTTTCCAAGGTGTTACCTAATTCCTCTTGGAACTGAGTAAATTCTTCTAAATCCCACTCCGCCACAAACACTATTGACTTTCCTGTCTTTCCAGCTCTTCCAGTGCGGCCAGTGCGATGTATATACTCCTCGGTATTTTGAGGGAAATCATAATGAACCACATGTGTAATTTCTGGGATGTCGATTCCACGTGCAGCCACGTTAGTGGCGATGAGTAACTCTAGTGCTCCCTCTCGGAATTGCTTAACCACACGATCTCGAACTCGTTGATCCATGTCTCCGTGAAGTGCCCCAACTTTAACTCCCAAGCCAGATAAATTCTTGGCCAACTTTTCGACCATACGACGTGTTCTGCAGAAGACTAAACTACGACCTTTGAGCTCTTTTTCTATTAACTCTTTCAGTGCAAGAACTTTATCCCTCTCAGCGACTTCTACGTATGTTTGTTCAACCGACACCGCTGCAGAACCTTCTGAGTCAACGGAGAATGTTTCAGGATCATCCATGAATTGCCATATGAGTCTCTTTATCGTAGTTGGCATCGTTGCGGAGAAGAGTGCCGTCTGCCGTGATCTAGGCGTTCTTGAAAGAATCCGTCGGATAGCAGGAAGGAACCCGATATCAAGCATTTCGTCTGCCTCATCAAGCACTACAAATTTGACTTTTCGTAGATTTAAAGTTCCTCGCTGTAGATGGTCTTGTACCCTCCCAGGTGTTCCCACGAGTACTTGTGGAGACCGTCCAAGGTTCTGAATATCTTTCTTTATTGCTCGACCGCCCAGTAGTCCAACAGTCAAGAGTCCGTGCGGCTCAGCCAGTGTGGTCATTACATCAAGTACCTGCTGGGCAAGTTCACGGGTAGGTACGAGGACAATTCCCTGCACCTCACCAAGCTCTGCGTCTATTCTTTCAGCCATAGGTGCTCCGAAAGCGATAGTTTTACCACTTCCGGTTTCGGCAAGACCGACTATGTCTTTACCCTCAAGTAAGCCGGGTATAGTTTTTTCTTGTATGGGTGTTGGATGGATAAATCCAAGGTTGTCCATTACATCAAGACTTGTGTCACTCAATCCTAGGCTGGCAAATAGTGCTACCTTCCCATCCTCAGCTACTGTGGTGGATTCGACGTTTTCATCCTCAGCTACTGTGGTGGA
>CAXGQC010000010.1:0-31008 GCA_964011795.1 uncultured bacterium
CCGTCCATTGTGAGACCGATATCCTCTGGCCGGCTATACATTACTGCGGTTAAAGGAAATGCAAGCACCAAGATCAGAATACCGGATCCAAGCGAGAACGCTCTCCAACCGATCTCGGTGATCAAAATTAAAATTACAGAGCCTCCGAGCAGGCCACCAATCGAGAAACCCAGTTGCGAAATAGATAATGCCCTAGCTCGTTGTTTGTCGAACCAGCTTACGACGGCGACTGTAACGGTCATGAAGCCGCCCAGACTTGAACCGACAGCAATAAAGGAAAATATCACGTAAAAGTGCCACAGCTCACTTATTTGACTGAAAGCGATAAAACCAAGCCCAAACGATACTAATCCCCACCTCATAATCACTCGAGTACCATATTTATCGATTAGCCATCCCTGTGCGGGTCCTAGTAACCCACTTTCGAACCGGGCTAGTGAAAACCCACCTGACAAGGCCGTCCGACTCCAGCCCAGATCCCGAGTCATTGCAAGGGCATACGCCCCAAGGGCATGGTGCATGAGCATAGCCCCCAGTAGCTGAATAATTAGTCCCGAGCCAACAATGTACCACCCGTGAAAAAGCTTGCGTCGGCCAGGGTGAGTAGAGGTGTCTTGGGAATTCACAGGCTTCCTATTCTAGAAGGTTAGATTCTGCGTACACTCGACATCGAATAGCTCTAGCCAGATTGTCGTTTGCCTCTAGAAGCATACGTCGAAGCAACTGGTTAGATTCTGGGATGTTTTCAAGCAAAGCCTGAGACCGATCTAGCAAAGGTTGTTCCACTCTATATCCAGGGAACAGCGCGCCAAAATAGGACTGTGCAAAATGATTTTCTGAACTTTCGAATACACCTTCGACCTCGGAAAAGAACTGTTCAGTGAAGGGTTCGAGTATCGGAGCTTGTACCCACCAATGGAATCCGCTCATAGCCGCAGCAGTCAGATGAAGTGAGCCATACCCCTCAGTTGACAAAAATTTACCCCAAGCCGCTTGCTTGCGTGAGACGTCTGGTATCGATACGTCTGCTCGTAGAGCGGCTCGCTGCCCTCTATCGGTGGGATCTCGTTCCAACTCAGTTTCGACAAGTTGAGCACTGTCTTCAAATCCATGCGCTACTGCGTTGATAACAGCAGTCCACCGCATATCCTGATCTGGTACAAACTCAGTGATGGCGTCCTTCTCTTGTATTAGCCCTATCGTTTCAGCCACATCAGACCCATTGATAGCAAACCCAAACATAGCCCGACCCCAAAGAATTCGTTCATCCGCGGTCGTGCTTTGTTCAATTTGCTGTTTAGATAATGAGAATAGATTATGGGCGAGTTCCATCTTCTTGGACTCGGGCACATATCTTGAGACTGCTGCGCTTAATTGTTCGATCGTTACTTCGATGAGTTCCAGATCGTCTTCCGCGAGTACTTTGCTAGATGCAATATTGATGTAGTCTATTGAACTCAACTGTTGATCACGGACCATCTCCCAAAGCGACTGCCATATCTGCATTCGAAGAAGAGGTTCATTCACTTTTTCGAGGTGGTGTCTCATGAAGTCTAGAGTGGTTGAGTCGAGGCCAGCCTTGAGAAATCCATGGTCATCATAGTTTGGAAAAACGAAACTCGGAGTAGTTTTGTCCAGACTAATTTGATGCTCATGGGAACTAATCGAGTAATCGATCGTGTCGATGGTTACTTCATCATCGTCCAAATAACCGATGGCGAGCTCTAGTGCGTGCTCACGCAGTAGAGGGTGACTGTCAGGTGCTGATTGACTGACTAATATTGAGGTTGAAGACTCGGTATTATCTACGATACTTGCTGTGACTGTGTTGTGTTGAGAGGTTTCGAGCCACGATGCTGCCCAGGGCTTGAGGTCACGAGGAGTTTCAGCATCTAAGCAGTTCAACCAGTCACCGAGGGTCGTATTGCTGAACGCATGTGTCTCCATGTAGGTCTGCATCCCTGACTTGAAAGAGTCATAGCCAATTGTTTTGACTAATTGCTTGATCACTGATGCACCTTTTCCATACGTAATTCCGTCGAAATTCAGGAAAGTTTGATCGGTGTCAGCGACTTCTCCGGCGACTGGGTGTGTTGTCACCAGTTGGTCCTGCCGATATGCCCACGCTTTCATTCGTGAATTGAAGGATTGCCACGCGTCCGTGAAACGAGTATTACCGGTGAGCGCAAGGAAGCTCATATAGGACGCGAAAGATTCATTCAACCAAAGATCGTCCCACCACTTCATCGTCACTAGATCACCGAACCACATATGTGCCATTTCATGCAGAATTATTTCTGCCCGAGTAAGTCTTTGGTTATAGGTGGGAGGATCACGAAATACTATTCGTTCAGTATGGGTAATTGCACCCACGTTCTCCATTGCCCCATGATTGAATTCTGGCACAAATATTTGGTCGTACTTGCCAAACGGATACGGAAAATCAAAAAAATCCTCGAAAAACTCGAAACCCTGCGACGTCACTTCAAAAAGCTCGTCTTGGTCAACATATGGGGCTAAGGATTCACGGGCAAAAAATCCGAGCGGGATGGTTCCGCCTCGTGGATGTTTGGACGTGTAGGTACTTGTGAATTGTTGATAAGGGCCTCCGATTAGCGCAAATAGATAAGTAGAGAACCGTTTAGTTTTCGAGAAGCGATGCCGTGACATGTTGTCTTGGACATCAATTCTTTCTGCCAGTTCGCTATTACCTATGAGTACCCATTCTTTGGGACAATCAACCTGCAATGAATATGATGCTTTGATATCCGGCTGGTCGAATGACGGGAACAGGCGATGAGCAGAATACGGTTCAAAGTTCGTGTACACATATTCTTTTTGATCTTCGGGATCTATGAATTGGTGGAATCCATCACCGGTATGGTCATATTCATTGACGTAGGATATGACCACTTTATTAGGCCCACGACTCAAATTTTCTATATGCAGCCGGTGACCGGTCCATGACGGATTAGTCACCTCGGTGCCGTTTACATGGAGAGTGAGTATTTCGGTACCGGTGAAATCAAGAAAAGTTTCCGAACCGTCAGAGCTTTCGAACTGAACGATCGTTTCGCCTGAGTAGGTAGGGCTTCCTCCGCCAGGTAAATGCAGTTGTATTTGATAATCGGTGTCCGAGATACTGTTCGATCGGCGGTTTGCATCATTTTTGTCGAGCACGTCTCGTGCTGCACTTTCTTGGGATCTCATTGTGTTTCTCCTCAGGAAATTTGACTGATTTCATGAGCCTAACTCACCGAGCTTGTTACGTCCTCCAGCAGTGCCCCGTGCACTGTGTAATTGAACTACGCTAGTCAACTGATAAAGGAAAGGATTGCATCAATGAGAGCTGATGAATTTCGTGCACGGCTCAGCGAAGCCCGTGCGACTCTTGCCGCAACAATTAGTAGGTCGGAACAAGAGTGGGAGCTCGGTACAGAGGCCAAGTGGGGACCGCGAAAAATTGCAGAGCACGTTATTACAGATGAAAACTATTTCGCGAATGCCGTTGCCGCGGCGCTTCAGGCGAATGGCCTTGAACAAAAGGATATTGAGGCCGTTGAGCCTCAGCATGCTTTGCAATTGTTAGAAGAAATGGCGGTTGCAACCGATCGGATATATGGATATATCGAGGATGGTGATATCGACAAGGTCGCAGACATTCCAGCTGGTCAGGGTTTCGAACAAACGATTGGCGGGACTGTTGACTTTGCTGTGTGGCATTTGCTGGACCATTCGAAGCAAATATCAGAGTATCTCAACACCAAGTAGATAGCGGGTCACCAGGTATGCTCTGCCTCATACGGTGTATATCTCGTTCTGAATATGCGGTCCCAGTCCTTTAAGGCGTCCTGGTTCAACACTGTAAGGAGACCAGCTTGCTGTGCTTCCGACGCGCTGTAGTGCCCGAATAATATTGAGGCGAAGGTATCGGGTGTGATTCTTATGTCAGCTCCGGAGTCAGCTATACGATCTATAGTACTTACTTCTGGGCTCGCTGAGAAAGCCCAACTTCCGTTATTCCAATCACAGAATTCATCTAGAAATTGAAAGCGAACTTCACCTACCTCGTCGTATCTTCGCAGAGGTAGGGCGTCCTCAAGTGTTACGATGCGCGCCATTATTCCATCACGGCGTGCGGCATTTAACATTCTTGGTTCAGTAAGCATGTTGACTAGAGGATCGTTTGAGGGGGCGTTATCCCATCTGATATCCTCCGCGTTATCAATACCTGCGAGTAGTCCCCATAGTGCTTGGTGTGCCTCTGGCGTGAGAGCAAAGAAATCGGAGACATCGACATACTGTGATACATGATTGTTTCCATATCGGCTGTTCCAGTTCTCGTTTGGGGTGGTTCCGGGGCCAGCTGTGTAGATAACATATCCGAGCGGTTCACCATGCTCTTCATAAGTAAAGATAGAGCGTTGTCTTTCCGGAGTTGTTTTTGCCAATGGTCCTTCGTCCCACATGGCTCGTCCTCGGTGGACCAGGCCGTTACGTTCCTCTCGAAATCGTCGATACACATCTACAAGTAATCCAAACTCTTCGTCCAAATTAACCTCACGGATCACACCGGAGCTTTTCACCGGATGATGAAATCGAATAAAGCGAGGTTCTATCTTGTAAGTGTGTCTAGTATTTATCGTGCCATATCCGTATCGCTGATAAATTGCCATCCACGCAGGATGAAGAATCGCCAGAGATTGTTCACGCTTTTCGTGCATCTCTTGGAAATGTTTTTGTTTGACGCTCCGCAGGTAGCCCCGTCTGCGATGCGCAGGATGAGTAGAGACCATCGTCACACCTGCAGCCGGTGTTGCTGGCCCATTAAATCTAATTTGGAGTGGCCAGGCTCCGTAGGTTGTCACCACCTGATCGTCATCGAATGCGCACATGGTCCAATCGGGATCGAGTCCCGCTAAGGTGTTTTCCTGTCCTAATGCACGAGAAGCCTGTCGGTAAAATTCAGGCATTTCTTCAGCTGTGGCTTTTCGGAACTCTACAACCATTTTCTTAGGTCCTCTCTACTCTGGCTTAAAATGCAAGAGTGAGGTTTCACCGGCAATTTCCCAACCAGCTTGTACCTTTAGTCCTACATGGATGTCTTCATTTTCAATATTTCTCAAAATAGTAGTTACACGAGGCCCTTCGTCTAGTTCGACTACGGTCAGATTGTACGGAACATCATCCTGGAATCCAGGATGAAATAGTCTGTGCATTATGACAAACGAGTGCACGGTGCCCGAGCCACTGACGGCTTCCCATTTCAGGTCTTCCGACAGGCATTCAGTACAGAGCTCTTTGAGAGGCCAGAGAAACACTGGACACGAGTTGCATTTTTGGATCACGAGTTTATCGTCAGCCGCACCTTCGAAAAATGGTTGGGACATCTCATCAGGTGTAGGGACGGGCTTGGTTGGTTTTTCATGGGTGGTCATCGTTTAATTCCTCGTTCCAGCATCTGCGTTAGGGCTCAAAATTAAAGTCGAATGATAATCGAGTATACCGCCCTGTGTTGAGACCAAGACATGATCACGCTTGTCTACTTGCCTGTCACCACCATGTCCGCGAGTTTGTATCACTGCTTCCGATACTGGAGTCATACCCCACATGTAGTATCCAGAGAGTTGCCCGCCACCCGTATTTGTAGGATGGGATCCGCCTGGTCCGAGCTTCCCGTCTTCAACAAATGCGCCACCTTCACCTTTCTCACAAAATCCGTAATCTTCCAGTGTGACTAACGTTGTGTACGTGTAGCAGTCATAAAGCTCTCGAATATCGATATCCTCAGGACCGACGCCGGCCATTCCGTAGGCAGTATCTCGGGCAATTTGTGCTCCGGTATTTACCTCATTTTCAAAGCCCTGTTGTCTTGGATTTCCCGGATGCCCTTGACCCATACCGGCGACGTATACAGGTGGTTGCTGCAGTTCTCGGGCCCGCTCAGAAGAAGTGACCACAACAGCGACGGCCCCGTTAGAGACGAGGGTACAGTCAAATAGGTGGAAAGGTTCAACAATCCATCTCGACCCGTGATAATCATCAAGAGTCATAGGATTCCGTTGCATGGCTGCAGGATTGAGTGTGGCCCAATCTCGAGTAGAAACAGCTACTGCTCCGAGTTGATCCTGAGTAGTTCCATAAAGACCCATGTGTCTCCGGGCTGCCAAGGCATATGATGTATTTGCACCTGAGAAGAAACCGTAAGCGCCGGGGAGGCTAGCCATGCCGGTAGCCGGCCGTCCGGTGCCGCCGTAAGCTGCACCAGCTGAGGTGCCGGGTTTCAGTGGGTCGTCAGCGAATACACAGACAACATGCGAGGCCATTCCAGCTTGAATCGCGAGTGATGCATATTGGATCATTTGTCCCGCTGTAGAGCCGGCTGCATTCATGTGATTGAGCAACTTGAGGTTTCTGAAACCTAGACTAGTTTGAAGCCCTGTCGAGATGCTGTTTGTGACCCCTGCGTTTATAAACAGACCGTCGATATCGTCTTTGCCTAATCCGGCATCTGCAATTGCCTGACGGACAGCAATTCCGGCAAGCCCGGTTGCTGAATAGGTATATTCTCTGGTCATTTCAGTCATCCCAAGGCCAGCGATAGCAGCTCCACCGCTTGGATTGAAACTGGCACTATATCCCATGTCGATCTCCTTTATTTGAGACGTTTGTTCTTACGGAGGGTACCCCATTTTTTTGACTTAATCATCACTTCGACCGAGATACTATAATTATCATTATGGACTCCGAAGACATTCAACAGTCAACCGAAGCGGAACTAACTTATTCGGCCACCAAGACTGGCGACAGATCGATTCTTCCAGCAGACATGATTTCAGTGGAAGAGGCGAGAGCCCAGATCCTCTCAACGATGTCGCCTTTGAATACAGTCGATTGTTCATTAGAGCAAAGTCTGGGCTTGGTGCTTGCAGAGGACATTTACTCAGATTTAGACATTCCGCCTCATCCAAATACGGGAATGGATGGATACGCGGTTCGCGCAGAAGATACAAAAAATGCTAGTTACTCAGAACCTACAAACCTTACGGTCATTGGTTACTTACCGGCGGGTGCTGTATTTGAAGGTATAGTCTCCCACGGACAAGCCGTTCGAATCATGACTGGCGCTCCAATGCCGGATGGCGCTGACGCGGTCGTACCTTTTGAGGAGACTGATGAATACGACTGGGACACCCGAGAATCATCAAGATTAGCCGGTGACTGGGAACAAAATCCAAAAAATAGTGTGCGGATTGATGTCGAAGCTAAACCGGGCGCTAATATTCGTTTAGCTGGTGAGGACATAAAAGAAGGAGTTTTAGTTCTTCGTGAGGGTACTGTGGTTGGTGCACCTGAAGTAGGTGTGCTCGCGTCACTAGGAGTGAACTCGGTTAAGTGTATCAGACGACCGGTTGTCGCCATTCTTTCTACGGGGGACGAACTGGTTCGACCAGGAGAATCTCTTGCTCCTGGTCAAATATATGATGCCAATTCCTACTCGCTAGCGGCTCAAGTTACAGCGTTTGGGGGTGAGGCATTGGTACTTGACGTGTCCAAAGATACGATTGAGGCGTTAACTCTAAATATCAATAAAGGACTTAAAGAGGCAGATTTATTAGTAACTAGTGCTGGTGTGTCACGTGGTGACTTCGATGTTGTGAAAACAGTCCTCGCACAGCAAGGTGAAATTGGTTTTTGGACTGTACGTATGAAACCAGGTAAACCTCTCGCCTTCGGAGTGCTGGAGGACTCCGAAGGTAAACAGGTTCCACACCTTGGTCTTCCAGGTAATCCTGTCTCGGCAATGATGACTTTTGAATTGTTTGGTCGTCCAGCCATTTTTAAACTTGCGGGACGACTTATTACAAACGCGGACGCTTGGGAAAGACCGAGAGTTACTGCCATAGCCGGCGATCGACTGAAAAATACGGATGGACGTCGATTCTATGCACGATGCCTTTTGGAAAAAGAGCCGGAGGGCGTTATTGCTCGTCTGACCGGATCTCAAGGATCTGGAGTGCTTACCTCGATGATGTTGGCTGATGGTTACGCGGTATGCCCGGAAGATAAGGACTCGATCGAGATTGGCGAAGAGGTAGAAGTTATTGTCGTGCGGTGAAAGTTCCAGTAACTGATTATGACTTTGCAATCAGGATATAGGGTCGTCTCAGTCGAAGCTTCAAAGCCTCGGGATAGTGAAGATCTAGAAATATTACTGCGGCGACATCTGACCGAGATAGGGGAACCTTTCGCAACTGCGAGAATCACATCCGATTCAAAATTTGTAGAAATGCGATTCTCTTCAGGCATTCAGTTGACCGCTCCTCGACCAATAACAGCAGAGGCATTTAGTGAGCTTGCTGAACGACTGAACCCAGCTGGCTGTCACATGATATGCCTTGACTGGACTGTGTCAGGCTGTAAACGAATTTGGATCGGTGATCCTGAGTCGATACCGCCGCATGACATAGATATATTGGTCATACCGGGCAATGAAATGGGTAGATTAGACCCTAGACTAGCCGACCAATCACCTTTGTTTAGAAATATTTTGCACCATATAGGGTTGTCAGCGACTAAGACTAGCAGCTCACCATTAACTGGAATCTTCAAACGACTTATGCGACTAGAGTAGTCCGACTACAGAGCCATCTTCGTTAAGGTCAATCTCAAAGGCATTTGGATCTCGTGGGAGGCCAGGTAATGTCATGATGTCACCGGCCAGGCAAATAATCTGTTGTGAGCCGGCAGCAATTCTAATTTCGTGTACAGGAAAAACATGTCCTTGTGGAGCTCCTAGTAGCTTTGGGTCTGCCGAGATTGATAGGTGTGTTTTAGCCACACATATCGGGAATTTCCACCCATATTTGTCAAAACGTCTCGCTGTGGTCCGAGTTAGAGGCCCCCAATTGACCGAATCGGCCTGGTACAGTTCTTTTGCAAGAGTTGTTATTTTCTCTTCGATCGTCTCACTGTCTTGATACATAAGTCGGATATTGGCGCTATCGGCTTCGAGCAATTCGACGACCTTAGCAGCTAAGTCGGTCATCCCTCTCCCACCTTCAGCGAAGCCCTTTGCTTCAACAGCCGCTGCTGCCCCGGCCTCAACAGCTGCATCTTGCAAGATTTTTATTTCCTCTGCAGTGTCCTCTGGAAATCTGTTTATTGCTACCACAACGGGTAAGCCATATCGACGAACCGTAGCGACTGCATATTTGAGATTGGAGGCACCAGCACTTACGGCCTCGATGTTCGGAGTCGTAAGCTCTTTTTGTTTTATTCCACCATGCCATTTCAATCCTTTGATTGTTGCGACCAGGACAGCCGCACTTGGTTCTGCCCCACCTTGTCTGACCTTGATGTCCATGAATTTTTCAAATCCTAGATCTGCCCCAAACCCTGCCTCGGTGACTGCGATCTCTGAGGTTTGTAGCGCTAGTCGATCAGCGACGATTGACGAGCATCCGTGAGCGATGTTGCCGAATGGGCCTGCGTGGCATATGACGGGATTACCCTCTTGTGTTTGGACCAGATTTGGCTTTAGCGCATCCTTTAATAGAACCATCATCGATCCTACAGCCGATACGTCACGTGCAGTTACGGGAGTATTTGTGGTCGTCCAACCAACTACTATTGATTCGAGCCTTTGGCGTAGATCCTTGTAATCTTGGGCGAGCGCCACTATTGCCATTATTTCGGAGGCAGCTGAGATGTCATATCCGGTTTGTCTGGTTGGTCCGTCAGCTGTTTTGCCGATCCCAACGATTATGTTGCGAAGAGACCTGTCTTCGGCATCAGTCACTCGGCGCCATGATATGCCCTCGGGGTGAAAGTTCTCTATCTCCTGGTTTTTGACAGAATTTTCAGTCATAGCCGCGAGAAAGTTATGAGCGGACTGAATGGCATGAAAATCACCAGTGAAATGTAGATTTATGTCAGTAGCGGGTTCTGCTGTAGCTGCACCTCCACCGGTACCGCCCCCCTTGCGACCAAACAATGGACCCAGTGAGGGCTGTCTGATCACAGCTACCGCGTCTTTACCAATTAAATTCAAGCCATCAGTTAGTCCAAGAGTCGTGGTTGTCTTTCCTTCTCCAGCGGGAGTTGGGGTGATAGCAGTTACCACGACGAGTTTACCCTTCTGCTTTTTGGTGTCAGGGAAAAGAGAAAGCGGCACCTTGACTTTGTCCGTTCCATAGGGCTCGACATCGTCCCAATTTAGCCCAATTTTGGCAACCACCTGTTGAATTGGTAACAAAAGAGGTCCCCTTTCTCAATAAACAAACCCAAGTATCGCATCAAGATACTGTGGTGTCATCCGGTGAGAGGGATAGAGTTGTTTGTATCGTGAATCATTAGTAGTGTAAGCACTCACGTTTTGAGATGATTGAATCAGCCCCGAGGTCGAAAATGTCGGATACCTATACCCTTGAACTGCGCTCAACTTTCGGTAAGAAAGTTAGTAGACTCCGGAGTGAGGGACTCCTCCCGGCGAATTTGTACGGACGAGGTATTGAGTCAGCCGCCGTGCAACTCCCATATACTGATGGCCGCGATCTTCTTAATTCTTACGGTAAGAACAATCTGTTCCAGGTTCAGATATCAGGGGAGTCTGAAGCGCGACCGGTAATTGTACGTGACGTGTCGATTCACCCAGTTTCTCGTAAGATACTGCATATCGACTTTTTTCAGGTTGACCTTACAAGAACAGTGCAAGCAGATGTGCCGCTGTTGCTCACGGGTACTGCGCCCGGTGTATCGATGTATGGTGGTGTTCTCGTACAGGCAAACGACCGACTACTAATCGAAGCTCTGCCTGCTGATCTTCCGGAGTCACTGGAGGTCGACATTTCTGGGTTGGACGAACTGGGGTCACAGCTATTTGTCAGCGAAGTGAAGGTCCCAAGTGGTGTGACCGTGCTTACTGACTTGGAAGCATTAGTCGCTGCCGTGCAGCAACCGCGAGTCAATATCGAGCGTGAAGATGAGTTGGCCGAAGGTGAAGAAGATTCAGCGGATGAAGAGACACAAACTGACAGCGGTGAGGAAGAATCTGAAGAGTAACTCTTGCGATCCGCTCACGAGTAGTTGACGTATTCCTCCGGAACTCTTCTAATAGAATTAGACGGTGGGGACAGAAGGAACTTAAATGTCCCGTCAACTATTCCGGTGGATTTACCTAGGATTCAACTTAAAACGCTGGATTGTGCTGTTTCTGGTCGCTGCAGGGATAGCCGGTCTTGGCATAGCTTATCTTCTCCGTGCCGCATATCTTGCTATTTCATTTCCCGATGAAATATATTGGATCACCCTGCAATTTATTCCTCGATGGTTGCGTGGACTACTCTTCCTGCTAACAGCGGTAACTCTTGCAGGCCTTTCCGGTTGGAAACTCAGGACTTGGGTGGTCCAAGTGGCCGGCCGAGAACCAACTGACCAGATCGACGTAATTTCAACCGCCTACAGAAATCTCCGTCTTTCGAGAGGCCCGAATGTTGTTGTTATCGGCGGTGGGACCGGACTGGCTAACATACTGCGATCACTGAAAGAGGTTACCGCAAATATTTCCGCGATTGTGACAGTAGCCGACGATGGGGGATCATCTGGGCGGTTGAGGAGAGACTTGGGAGTCATTCCTCCAGGTGATATCAGGAACTGTATCGCAGCTTTGGCCGAGGACGAGTCGCTAGTCACTCAATTATTCCGCTACAGATTCGAACAGCTCGAAGGGAATTCGATCTCTGGACATTCCTTCGGAAATCTCTTTCTCACTGCCATGGCGGAGGTTAGCGGTGGCATGGAGGCAGCCATCGATGAGACTTGTAAAGTTTTGCAAGTGAATGGGCGAATAATTCCGGCATCTCTTGATGATGTGACTTTGGTTGGAATGTTTGATGGCGATATTGAGATCCGCGGTGAATCAGAAATATCCAATCAGGGATACCCTCCTAAGTGGGTGAGCCTTTCTCCTGACGCAATCGAGGCGAATCCCAAAGCAGTTAAAGCCATCTCTGACGCAGATCTGATCCTTATCGGACCGGGTAGTTTGTATACTTCCATCATTCCAAACATTCTCGTACCTGGAATCAGTGAAGCAATCGAGGCTAGCTCTGCCCCTAGAATTTTTGTAGTTAATGTAGCGACCCAGTATGGAGAAACCAATGGATATTCTGCTGCTCGTCATTACGAAGTATTACGTTCACATGCTGGTTGCGAAGAATTGGCAACGGTAGTACTTGCAAATAGCGATTTAAGCTCAGAATCATTCCCGGCCGAATGGCGCTCACAACCCGTTCTAGCTGATGTAGAGGCGGACTATGGCTCTGCCAAATTGATCACGAGTAATCTTGTTGACGAAACTAAACGTTATCGACACGATGGCGCGAAAGTCATGAAGTCGGCAATGGAAATTTTCTTGCGGAATCAATAGGCACTGTGAGATATCAGGGTGTTTAGGTGCCGAGGACACTACCAATAAAGTGTTGCATGCCGTTTGCGAAATCCTCGGCAGCCATCATTTTTTTGCCTTCAAGTTGAACATCTAGCAACTGAACAGGCGAACCACCAGTAGCCACTGCAATTGAACCGGTCCGTGTTCGGTAGACTAAGCCGGGATAGTGGGAATCAACGTTTTCATTATCGATTTTGTTAGAACGGTGCAGTCGGAGCCGCTTCTGATTAAAAAACGTGTAGGCCGTCGGCCATGGAGAATACGCTCGAACCATTCTTTCGATAACGCTTCCGTCATGGTTCCAATCGATCTCGGCATCTGTGGCTTGCACTTTTGGGGCGTAGGTTGCGTTGGGTTCGTGTTGCTGTGTGGCGACTAGGTCACCGTTCAGCCACTTAGCAAGATTTTCCTTTAGTAATTGTGTGCCGATGGCCGATAGTTTATCTGACAATGAACCAGTAGTGTCTTCAGCCTGAATATCAACACTTAATTGAGCCAGTATGGGGCCAGCATCTAACTCGAATTGTATCTCCATTAAGGTTACACCAGTCGCAGAGTCGCCAGTTAAAATTGCCTCACTGATTGGGGAGGCTCCTCTATGTCTGGGAAGTAGCGAGGCATGAATATTGATAAGTTTATGGCCGAAGTAATCGCAAAGTTTTCGCGGAAAAATATGTCCTGCAGCCACCACAATTCCTCGGTCTATCCCTGCTTTTGCCAATTCAGTAATGAATGAATCATCGATCTGATGAGGTTGCGCTATATTAGTGATTCCGAGCTCAAGAGCAGTAGCTTTGACGGGATTGAATATGACTCGTTGCCCGCGTCCAGATTGGCGATCGGGTTGTGTGACGACCATTTTGACGTCAACTAATTCCGATTCCGCGAGAGCCACTAATGGCAGCACAGAGAATTCTGGTGTCCCAAAAAAGGCGATAGGCACGGGCGAAATCGAGGACATATGCTTAATCTAGGGTCCGTTCAATTCGGTTAGCCTGCGGCAACGCTCCAAGCCGAAATTACAAGGAAGATGACTACACTAACAATGGTCAGGCGGTGCAGGGATCGTGCGACCCCACGCCTCGTTCGAAATGAATAGTCTTGTCCACCTAAAGCAGCTCCGAAACCAGTACCCCTGACTTGCATGAGCACCAATACAACTAAGACTACGCCGATGATGATTTGGGCGATCGCGAGTATGTTTTTCAAATCCATAATCAAATACTAAAGGATTCCTCTGAGAGTGGGTAGGCTCAACGTCACGACTAATTTGAATCAAGAATTTCTTTGAGGAGTTCTCTTACTGTATTTGCATCCGCAGTTCCCTTGGTGGCTCGCATGACCTGACCCAACAGGAACCCGATGGCAGATTCTTTACCTCCGACATAATCCTCTACGGCTTTTGGATTCTGATCTATGACCTCTTTGGCAACTGACCTTATTGCATCGAGGTCGGTTGTTTTCCGCAGTCCAAGCTTGTCTACTAAAGCTTCTGGGTCATCGCCACTGCCGAACATTTCGGCGAGGATATCTCGTGCCGCATTCTGCGTTATGTGTTTCTCTTCTACGAGTTTCACTAACCGAGAGATATTATCGGACTTAACTAGCGTGTCCGATAGCTCAGCATCAACTCCAAGCTCATTGATGTGTTTTGCGATCTCTCCGATAAACCATTTCGCGATACTCCTAGGTGGCACAGTTCTATCAAATTGGACACAGTCCTCATATGCCTGAGACCGCAATTTCGAACCGGTGAGAGTAGTGGCTTCGGAGGGAGATAACTCATACTCGTCTATAAAGCGGGCAGCTCGCGCCCGCGGAAGTTCAGGCATGGCCTCGCGCACTTCTTCTAGGAATCCAGGGTTAATTGTTAGAGGAGGCAGATCTGGTTCAGGGAAATATCTATAATCCGAGGCACCCTCTTTCGATCTTTGCGAGACGGTCTCGCCGGTGTTGTCGATAAATCCTCGGGTCTCCTGCACGATTCGTTCACCCGCAAGTACAACTTGCGACTGGCGCTCGATTTCATATTCGATAGCGCGCTGCACTGCTCTAAATGAATTCATGTTCTTAATTTCTACCTTGGTTCCTAGGATGGTTTCTCCTACTGGCCGGATCGATATATTTGCGTCACAACGAAGCTGACCTTTCTCCATATTGGCATCAGAAATATCTAGATATCTTGCTAGTTGCCTGAGTCTTCTGAGAAAACTTGCAGCTTCTTTGGCTGACCGTATATTAGGTCGAGTGACAAGTTCCATTAGGGGGGAGCCCGAGCGATTGAGGTCCAAGAGACTGTAGCTTTTCCCATCGTCCTCGCGGTGTACTAGCCGAGCGGTGTCCTCTTCAAGATGAATTCGCTCTAACTCTACGGGTCGTTCGCTTCCATCGTCAGTTTCGACGAGCAATGCACCATTCTCACAGAATGGTTGGTCATACTGCGAGATCTGGTATCCCTTTACTAAGTCAGGGTAGGGATAATTTTTCCGGTCAAATTTCGCCACAGAGGCAATGTCACAGTCGAGAGCTAGGCCGGCCATCACCGTATAAAACACAGCTTGCCTGTTAATAACTGGGAGGGCGCCTGGCATGCCCATACATATTACGCAAACATGAGAATTTGGTTCCGTGTCGAAATATGAACGCTCACAGCTACAGAACATTTTTGAATTGGTCTTCAATTGGATATGCACCTCAAGACCGATCACAGCTTCAAATTCGGTGCTTACGGTTGTTGTCAAAGTATTACCTTTTCTTGGTGTGCATCGCGTTACACTCTAGACCAGACTTGATGGTGGCGTGGAACGTTATAGGAACGAAATTGATTATGAAGGCTAGGCGCGGATCCGTTTCTATTGAATCTTTTAAATTTGACGGCAGTTTTCATTATACATATCAAGGTTACGTGAAGGAAACAAGAGAAGACAAGACTCTCGGTAAATATTGGGAGTGTCTAGTAGAAAAAGATTCACCAATTAAGTCCTATCGGGGGGAATTTCCTGCACGTACCAAGACGCGTGCTTATTTTTTCGAGGACCAGTGGTTCAATTTGCTGATTCCTAGCGAACCCATTGGCAAACGGAAAATGATCGCTTATGCGAATATATCGACGCCTGCGTACCTGCAGTGCCATAAGGAACTTAGGAGCGAGCGACTTATATGGATCGATCTCGATCTTGATCTTATTGTTCTTGAGGATTTTTCCGCGCTGGTAGATGACGAGGATGAATTCTTGGAGCATATTGGACTAATGAACTATCCGAACTGGCTGGTTAAGAAAGCCCGCAATGGACTTGCCCGTGCAGTAGAGCTGTATGAATCACGAGAATTCCCATTTTCTGACCTGTCATGATGGCGGAGGATGTGTACTACTATTGCGAGTGATCCGGCAAGTTACCTGTCGCACGCAAGGAGGAATCAATGGGAATGAAGGACAAAACTCCTACCACGGTGGAGGAATATCAAGCATACAAGGAAAATTATAGTAATTGGGGTCGATGGGGTGCCGACGATCAGTTGGGTACACTTAATCATATTAGCCAAGAGTCTGTGAAATACGCGAGCTCGCTCGTTACCGAAGGATATACTGTGTCATGCTCGAATCCAGTTGCCACGAGCAAAGTTGTTGATAATGAACAACGGAACCCCAGGCCAGCAGATCACCAGGTAATGGTCGGACCCGCAAGCTCTGGAGACTATATTGGGGTGGCATTTCATGGGTATGTGAACACCCACATTGATGCCTTGTGCCATATTTTCACCGGAGACAGTTCTCAGGGAGGCAGAATATATAATGATCGTGATCCAAGCCTCATCCGCGAGGACGGAGCCCTGACGAACTCGGTCGACCACTGGCGAGATGGCATTGTGACGAGGGGAGTGCTGTACGATATTCCCAGAATGCGGGGACAAGAGTACGTTGCACCTGATGAACCGATAGAGGGGTGGCATTTGGCCGAGTGGGCGGAAAGCGTTGGCATCGATCCGAGACCGGGTGACGCGGTATTGGTTCGTTCCGGATATGAGGCTTTCTGGGAGGCGAATGCGAATTTTGAATTTGTCCATCCGCCTGCGACACCGGGGAATGCTCCGTCAGTTATAGAATACTTATTCGATAATGATGCATCATTACTAGGTTGGGATCTGCAGGAGGCAGGCCACAAACCTTATGACTACCCTGCACGTATTCCAATACATGAGGTAGTAATTCCCCACATGGGTATGCCGCTTCTTGATAATGCTAATTTTGACCGACTGGCAGAAGCGTGTGCTGAACGCGGGAGATACGAGTTTCTCTTAATAATTTCTCCACTAGTGATCACGGGTGGTACAGGTTCTCCAGTTAACCCGATTGCAACTTTTTGAAGCTACCGATGAGTCTTGGTGCTTTAGATGTTATCGGTCAGCCTTTGACGGGTGTTCGTGTGTTGTCGATGGAGCAAGCCGTAGCGCTACCCATGACGACACTTCATATGGCGGCGCTAGGTGCGGAAATAATTAGAGTCGAAAGTCCGACGCGTGCTCGTGGAAATTTCGTCGACCAAGATCTTGTCAGGAGCAAAAGTCGCCTAGCTATCGATCTCTCAGTAGAGGGCGGTCCGGATCTCTTTCGTCAATTCGCTCAGGAAGTGGATATTGTTGCACATAATTACACGCCGCGAGTGATGCGAAAATTCGGAATTGACTATG
The DNA here is from genome assembly GCA_964011795.1 of uncultured bacterium. Classification (GTDB taxonomy): domain Bacteria; phylum Chloroflexota; class Dehalococcoidia; order UBA2979; family UBA2979; genus UBA2979. Next base: position 17,141 of record CAXGQC010000010.1, read on the forward strand.
AGGCTATTAAAGACGTAAAAGAAGACATAATCTATTTGTCTATCACCGGATTCGGCACAACCGGCCCTTGGGCTGATCGTCCTTTATTTGGTCCAGGCGCCGAAGCTATAGCGGGTAATTATCAGTTGATTGGCGAACCAGACGAGTGGCCTGGTCGACCAGGAACGATTGTCTACGCTGATAATAATTGTGGGATGCACGCCTTACTCGGCATAATCGCAGCACTTGAGCGGCGAGATGACTCAGGTGTCGGTACTTATCTAGATGTTTCCTTGTACGAAACCGCTATCTCGATGCTTGGACCAGTCATTGCGCAGAGGGCTGCCGGAGGCCAATTGCCTCGGAGACTAGGTAATAAGGATTCTAACTATGCTGTCCACGAAGTGTTCGCTGCCGATGGGCTCGACCGCTGGATAGCTATTTCGGTGACAGAGGAACAACGATCGGTATTTGCTGTAGAACTGAATATGGATCCTGAGGAAATTGATTCCCATGAACAGCTGGTGCGCAAGATTCAGGCGCTCGATGCAAAAAAACTCTCAGATGCACTTTTGAGTAAAGGAATAAGTGCTTATCCAGTCTCGGATATGTCCGACATTGTGAGCTCGGACTTCTATTGGAATCGAAATCACTTCGGCTTTATGCATGACGGACATAAATTGTTACCAACAAAAAGTACGTTCTGGGGAGGGAGGGACGGATTCCAGCCGCAAAATGCTCGTGACGTTGGAGCCGATAATCGGGAGCTATGTAGTGGACTACTTGGCCACACGCCCGAAAAGATAGATGAGTTAGAGAATCGAGGGATACTCGCGTCTGGCATGAGAGCCGTAATACGGTCAAGGACTGACGCTGCTACGAATGAGATCCGGATCGAGCGTGGTGAACTAACACGCGTTGATGATCAGCCGAGTCAATCCTGGTTAAACCTTGCTAAGAAGGGTGAGCGAAGATTGTGAAAGTTCTTGAGTTTGGCGCTGGAATAGCAGTTGCCTATGCGGGATATTTACTGAGAGATATGGGATGGGATATTGACAGGATTATATTGGATGATGAAGATCCATTGATATCTATCCCCTCGCGATGGGGCGATAGAAATAATGGCTTAGAACTGTTTTTGAATAGAGACAAGTCCGTCAGTTTTGATACAACAAACGGACTTCAAGAGCGCGTAGCGGATGTTGATATCGTGATCGGAGATTTCTCCAGCCGTGCACTCACGGAATGGGGTATTCAGGCGGACTTTTTTGAAGTGATTACACCGCGCGTAGGCGTCATTTCCGTCACATCTTTTGGATTGGGCCACCACTTATCTGAGGTCTTGCATTCAGAATTGATTCTCCAGGCTGCTAGCGGATTGCTATATCTCACGGGAGAAGCACAACAGGCACCTCAGCAACTTCCCCCATATTCGGCTGAAATGTGCGGCGGGCTGACGGCCTCAACTGCAGCGATGGCGCTGGCTAGGGCGTACAGGCTGGATGGCGAACTTCGGAGATTAGATCTATCAATCGTTGAGGCAATGTCGATGCACACTTTTACCCAGTCCGCCGCTTTTGTATGGCGTGGTGAGGTTACTCGTCGTGAAGCATCAGTGAAAGAAGGTTTACGCGTCGTTCCAACAAGTGATGGCTATGTTTATTGTGCCCCTGGCGCGACAGCGAGCATGGATATGAAGGGAATCGCGAAACTTATTGATGAGCCCAGATTGACTGAGGAGCGATTCCAGACCGCTGAAGGCCGTAAGGATAATTATGACGAATTTTTAGCACTGTTTATTCCCCCATTTCGAGAAAAAACGGCGGAAGAATGGTTCACTGCGGCGGATGAGCTTCATCTGACGTTCTCTTTGGTACGGACTGTTGATGAGTTGTTCTCGTGCGAACAACTCGAAACGAGAGACATATGGACCGAATTCGATTCTGGAGCCAAGATCCCAACACGAGCTTTTTCTGCTTACCCTATGTTTGGGTGAGCTGGAAGACGGCAGTTGATTGGATTGCCTGATGCTTTAAGCTCAGGTAGTAGGAGCTGATATTTATGACTTCACGACTTATTCAGGATAAATTTAATGCCTTTCTTGATGGGCCGGACCGCCCCGATATTTCTAATCCTATCCATTCCACGAGTGGGGCTAACGACTATGGGTATTCAGGGGCTCTTGTTGGCGGGGCGACGGTATTTGGGTGGGCCACCGACACTATACTGCGCACATTAGGCGACGGGTGGTTAGCCACTGGTTGGGCATCCATATCGTTTCGACGACCTACCTATCCAGGTGAGGAGCTCCTAATTACGCTGGAAGAAGTTTCCGATGGTGAATTCGGTCTGCAAATTAGTGGTTTAGATCAAAATAATCGAGTGGAGGGTAGTGTAGGAATTGGTGTCGCACCATGGTTAGCAGAACTGACAGGTACTGAATATTCTGAGTCAGAGCCAGTCAAGTCAAATCTTGAAACTTTACATTTTCCGACTGCTCCGTTAGGTGAAGTACTGAGACCACTCGGGGGAGGATCATCTGCGGCAGATGCGATTTCATACGCTAACGAGAAGCAGCACAGTCAGGATGATCGTTTTATTGGTGACAACCCAGTATTGCACCCTGGATGGATCTGCGCCCGCCCGATTAGATTTCTGCATCACTCGTACGATTATTCGCCAGCAATTCATGCAAGAAGTGAGATTCAGTTCTTCGGAGAGATAAAGGCTGATGAACCTATCGTTACTACAGGTACGTTCGTGGATGCATATCAGCGCAAAGGTCATTCATATGCTGTAGTGGACTGCTCAACTTATGGCCCGCAGAATCGCGAATTGGTGCGCCAGCGCCACACTACTATTTTCGAGGTTGGAGCGCGCTAGTGTCTTCAGCTCTCGGCCCTTTATCTGGAATATTCGTCACAGACCTGTCAAATTCTATATCAGGTGCCTGGTGTTCAAGGCTTCTCGCTGACTATGGTGCGGACGTGGTTGTTGTGGAACAACCCGAAGGGCATATGGTCAGGCTGCTCAAACTCCATGATGCCTCTGCAGAAGAGGTACTTTCTGAGTGGTTTCTTGCCAATAAGCGCTCAGTAATGTTTGAATCTGGCGCTCAGCAATCCCTACATCGCGTGCGAGAGTTGTATCACTCCTCTGACGTGATCATCCTTCCTGAACCGACTTCGGTACTAGCCGAGGCCGATGAACTAGTCCCGGACAAGCGACAGATTACAGTGTCGATAAGTTCGCATGGTTCAACGGGAAAATTGGCGCAGCAACTAGGGAACGAATTAACGGCAGCGGCTCGATCTGGTTGGGCTTCTATCAACGGTACATTGGGACGTGGCCCACTCAAGCCGAGTGGGTGGCAAACGAGCTATAGCGCGGGAACATTTGGTGCTCTCGGGGTGATGGCAGCACTTCTTCAACGCGAATCAACTGGACACGGTGAATCGTTATCCATAAGCGAGCTGGATGCCACGGTATCAATGCTTTCACCAGGTTTCTTACAAAGTCAGTACAGTGGTGAACCTCTTCGACCCAGTCCGGCTAATGACCTAGCTGGCGGTCCTGTACGGATAGCTGACGGTTATTTCGCGCTCACTTTATCCAGAGCTCACTTCTGGCGTGATGCAATGACCCTCCTTGGTCTTGACGACCTTGCGAACGATCCGAAATGGGAGAGCCAACGGAATAGACGAGAGAATAAGTCGGAATATATGGGACGAGTGATAGAGGCAATGTCAACTTGGAGTAAAACTGATTTGTTCGAAGAACTGGCGCTGCGGAGGGTAGTTGCTGGGCCAGTTCTCGATATGAAAGAACTCATCGAAAACCAACACCTCGAAGAACGTGGATTCTGGCAGCACCTAAGCGACGGGGTACGATCAGCCGTTCTCCCTGGTCCAGCAGCAAAGATGTCCGCTACGCCTTTATCCATTAGGCGACTGGCTCCCGCTATCGGCGCGCATAATAATGATTTTGACAACAACGATGAACCAGTGACTTCTCCGCAATATAGGATTGATTCAGAACCTGTTGGTTCTCTCGACAGCTCTCAAGGGCCACTGGCGGGTTATACAGGCATTGTGTTGACGCAAGCCTGGGCAGGGACGTACTGTACGATGCTGCTCGCGATGATGGGTGCGAACGTCATCCAAGTTGAAGTCCGTAGTCGACCTGATGGTTGGAGGGGAGGCTATGAGGGTGAGATCCCACCCAAGCTTCGGGATCGTGAAACAGCAATTCACCCTTGGAATTGTGGCCCTCTGTATAATTCGGTGAATCTAGGTAAGCGCTGTGTGACGTTAGATCTATCAGACCCGGATGGACTCAAGATATTTCGTGAACTGGTTGAAGAAGCAGACTTCATTGCTGAAAACTTTTCGCCGCGGGTGATGAAAAATTTTGGAGTTGATTACGAAGCGCTAAAAGAGATCAAGCCTGACGTGATTCTTTGTTCATTGTCGGCGTATGGGCATACTGGCCCGTGGGCGAATGTACCCGGTATCGGTGGGACCATTGAACCGAGCTCAGGTATGTCGAGTCTTTTGGGCTATGAGGATGGAATCCCATTGAATTCTGGTCAAATGTATCCTGATGCTGTTGCCGGATTGAACGCCGCGACAGCTCTCACAGCAGCATTAGTCCATCGAAAGCAAACCGGGGTAGGACAATTCATCGATCTATCGATGATGGAGGCGAACCTGACATTTGTTGGTGAAGCGGCGACGGAGACTCTATGGGGCGGTGCAGTGCCTGGCCCTATTGGTAATAAACACCGGACGTGGGCTCCACATGGTATCTATGAGTGCCATCCTGACGACCAAGGTAACCCGTCACATATAGCTATAGGCTGTGAAAATGAGCAGCAATGGAGTGCATTAAGCTCACTAATTGGCGACACTTCAAGTTCGTTTGATTACTCTGAATTTGACACACTGGAGAAAAGGAAAAGGAACGAGACGGCTCTGGATGAGATTTTGAGTGCGTTTTGCGCTCTGCAATTTGCGCCACAATTGTGCGAGACACTCAGTCACAACGGAGTTCCTTCAGCGGTGGTGATGAATACTCTCGAAGTAAGCGAAGATCCGGATTTAATCGAGCGGAAAATTATTCAAATGATTAATCATCCGGAGGCGGGGCCAGCCTATCAGGCGACACTCCCGATCCATTTTACTGGTAGGGCTATAACAAATATTCGTCACTCTCCCCGTCACGGCGAGCATAGTTGGGAAGTGTTCAGTGACCTACTAAGTATGGACTATGAAACATTCGCTAGACTAAAGGCGAAAGGTGTCACAGGCGAAGGTCCTCCACCGTAATTCATAGAATGTCGAAAGGAGCTGTCATGTCAAAATTCGATAATGTGCAGTATGAAACAGAAGATCGGGTGGCGATCATCACGCTTGACCGAGTGCGGTATCGCAATGCCCTTAGCGATTTCCTAATGGAAGATCTCGACGCTGCATTTAGGCAGGCTGTGGACGATCGAGATATACGTGCGATCACTGTTTTCGGTGCCGGAGAACATTTTTCGGCCGGGCACGATCTTGGCTCTCCTCAGAGGGCAGAAGGAGAAGTGAATAAGCCGACAGAGGAAGGTATACGAGGTAAATACAGGAGGTCGTGGGATTTTGATGTGGAACGCGGTCTTCGATGGCGGAGCCTTGAAAAGCCAGTGATCGCTGGTGTGCATGGGTACTGTATTTTTGCAGCCTGGGCAGTGGCGTCATGCGCCGATATTATCTTCGCGTCTGATGACGCATTGTTTCTTCCCTCGAACTTCCAATATTTTTCTGTTCCATGGGATTTGCATCATCGAAAGGCAAAGGAGATATTATTTGAAAGCCGATTCATTGACGCGGAAGAGGCAAAGCAGACTGGCCTAGTAAATCGTGTATATGCAAAAGATGATTTGCGAACCGAGACTCTAGCCTATGCTCATCGCGTGAGCGAAAACGATCCATTCCAGCTCCGTATGATGAAAATGGCAATCAACCAGGCTCAAGATATTCAAGGCCTGACGGCACATATACAAGGGTCGTACGCGCACTACAGCTTGTCCTCCAATGCCGAAAAAGATCCCGGCTATGCACTGGCAGAGACTGACGGTAAAAGGCGACCAATGGTGCAACGAGCTCTGGATAATTATCACGCTGCCAAGTCACGCGAGTAAAACAAATTCATGTGACAATAATCGATGTGCAGCCAAGACGAACTATATTGCTTTTCATTTGTATGTTGCAATTGCTATTTGCTTGCAGTGAATTGACGTCCTCTGACATTGAACTGAACTTCTCGGACGAGTCGATTGCTTCTTCTTGGGAAGATTCTGGTTTGATCGCTCGGAGAGCGACCTCCCCACCAGGCATTGGGAGATCCCGTATAAGTTTCGCTTTCCAGACTTATGGCGATCAACAGTCGGGCTTTAGGCACGATTTGCGGGGGATTGTTGAGATTTTCCGACTCAATAATGAGTATCGGCCGGTCCCTGGGAGCGAAGAATCATATTCGTTACGGCGAGTGTCACTGGGCCGTGAGGAATCAAATCACAAACATGCGGACGGAACGAATCACGTTCATAATGATCCGGTCGTCTCCGTTTATGCGTCAGAGATTGATTTCCAGTATGGAGGTGTATGGGGTGCTAAATTTATCGTGAAGGACTCGACTGATCTGGAGCTCCCACCTATTCTTTTGTCTTTTCTGGTACAAAACTCACGATTGATGTCGAGCGAAGGCTCCGCCGTTCCTGCGACTATTCAGCCAATTATGGACGAACAAAACTCAATTGAATCATTAAGTAGCGCTAATCCTGCTAATCCGGAAATGCATCAGATTTCCATCCGTGACGCGCTGGAGCTTGGGAAACCAGTGATAGTTTCGTTCGTTACTCCGTCCTTTTGTCAGACGAAACTGTGTGGTCCTGTTCTGGAAGAAGCGATCAATCCCAATTATGACCAATTCAACGGCGAGGTGATTTTTATTCATGTCGAACCATATGATTTAGACAGACTGAAGGGTGGCGAGGGTTTGTACTTAGTGCCTGCCATGGCTGAGTGGGGATTGACTAGCGAACCTTGGGTTTTCGTTATTGACACGGAAGGTAAGGTAAGGGTCGGACTCGAAGGGATCACCGATGCGGAGGAACTTTCGCTCTATATTGGTGCAGTCCTCAATTGAGCTCGATTATTTAGCTGCTGATCTTCCGGCGATTCGCCCAAACACCGACCCAGCCATTAATCCAGTACCTCCTGCATAATTATGATAAAAGAGGCCTCCTAAGAGTTCGCCAGCCGCATACAAACCTGTAATGGGAAGATCCTCGGTATCCAGCACTTGCCCAGTGGCTGCATTTGCCCGGAGACCTCCAAAGGTGAACGTAATGCCACAGGTGACTGCAAACCCGATGAATGGCGGTTCACTCAGAGGTAACGCCCAATTTGATTTCGGTGGGGTTATGCCTGCGGTTGCTAATCCATCAAGAACGGCAGGATCATACGAACCACTCTGGCATGCCTCATTATATTTGTTGACAGTATCTACAAAATTCTTTGGTTGTATGCCAAGAGAATCGGCTAACTCTTCAAGTGTAGATGCTTCCGCTTTGGTGACCTCTCTGATCCGATACTCATCCCGTAGCCTTGCAGCCGTCTGTTGGTCGAATATTTGGAAAGCTACGCCATACGGCTGCTTTAAAATTTCCCTGCCATACTTTGCGTAGGTGTAGTTTCGCATATCCGCGCCTTCATCTACGAATCTGTCACCATTGGTGTTGACCACTATCCCTAGAGGATAGGAATGCTTTTGATATAAATCACCGATTCGTCGATTGCCAGTTGGCGGAGCGTTTAAATCCCAGGCGACTGCATGCGCCGATGACCAGTGACCGAATGGCTGTGCACCAATCTCAAGGGCGGAACGGATTACCTCACCAGTATTGTGCCGAGAACCTCTGATCTTTGCAAATTCCCAACCTGGACCGAGATAGCGCGTGCGCATTTCTACATTGGCCTGGAACCCGCCCGCTGCGAGTACCACTGCATCACTAGACAACTCACTGATACCCGACGCGTCCTTTATCCTGATGCCATTCACTGCTCCGCGTGAGTCAGTAAGTAAGCTCGTCATTTTTGTTCCAAATTTGACATCAATGCCCTGTCGTTCCACTGCGGCATATAGTGCATCAGAAAGACCTTCACCGGCCCCTACAGCCTCTGTGATCATTCCGCCCCAAAATTTCAGTATTCCATCAACTTCATAAGCCTGGCGTCCGTACATGAGAACCCATCTTACCAACCCGTAATCTCGCATCCATTTCACGGTGTCAAATGCGTCCGATACTAATCGATTCACCATATCCGGATCCGCTGCTCCTTCGCTCACACGTAAGAGATCATCTGACATATGTTTTGCTGAATAATTACCTACGTCGATCCTATTAAGTTCCGCATCGGACAAGTCTGGTATGAGATCTTGGATGTCCTCAATACCGTTGTATGGAAAACGGAATCCTCCACCAGTGAAAAATGTATTCCCACCTCGTTCCTCAACAGCAGCTTTTTCGATGACAGTCACGTTCGCACCGTGTTCGGCTGCAGAGAGGGCGGCACAAAGTGCGGCGTTACCACCACCTACTACGATCACCTGCTTGGCAGCCATAATTTCTCCTAAGCCCTTGTTATGAAGTCAGTTGTTATTAGACTGTCTCGAAATGCCTCTATCTCAGCACTGTTGTAACCGAGTTCTTCGAGAATTTCCTCTGAGTGCTGGCCAAATGCCGGTCCGGACAATTTTGGGAGTATAGCTCGTCGTTCGAAACGCCATGAGGGCCGTGCAGTGCCATGAGAGCCTTTTACTGCATGTTCTACATCGATAAACATTTTTCTTTCGTTAAGATGTTCGTCACTGAGAAGTACTAGTGATGACATGACGGGGGAGGCGTCGATACCCACAGCCTGTAGCAATTCTGCCATTACTTCAACGTGGCGAGTCGCCGTCCAATTTCGAATTATTTCGTCGATTTCATCCTTTGATTGTTGACGATCGGCTGCACGGAGATATTTATCATGTCGGAGTTCCGGATGATCGATCAGATCTACTAGTTTGAGCCAGTCTGCGTCTGATCTGCAAGAAACAGCTAACCAACAGTCGGTAACATGAGCGACAGGTTGTCGATCAGGGCCTAGTACGGGCCGGCTATCCGCTGACGGCATGGCTGGATAGATGTTGTGAGGCGCAAATATCAGATGATCGGTACCGGCTCGCAGAGGGAGCTGACAATCAAATTGTTCAGCGACCATGTATTCTCCCACCAGTCCTGTGATTCCATCTCGCTGTGGTATCAGGCAGTAGCTTCCTGATCCGGTACGGGTTCGCTCGAGTAACGCTGTGGCTACAGCCGCGGCACAGGTGGAGCCAGCGATTGGATCGCCATACGATATCCCGGACTTATGAGGCGGTCCATCCTTATAGCCTTGTAGTGCAACAAGGCCACCCATTTGCTCAATAGTTGGTCCGAATCCGACCCGTTCAGCATCAGAGCCTTCATGGCCAAACCCGGGCATAGAGATATACACCAATTGAGGGTTGAGTTTGATCAAGTCGTCGTATCCGAGGCCATTTCTATCAGCGACTCCTGATGACCAGTTCTCAATAAACACATCAGCCGTTGCAATGAGGGCAAGTAAGGCTTTCATTCCATCTTCTTGTTTAAAATCAAGCACTAAGCTTCTCTTGCCTCTGTTGTACTCATTGAAATACGAGGAAAGATTGATTCCTGGGGAGGTGAGTTCACCAGTCATAGTTCGTATCGGATCAGGGAAAGAGGGACCTTCGACTTTGATAACATCCGCACCCATATCGGCGAGGAATCGGCCACCGTAGGGTCCTGCCCATACTTGGGTCATATCAACCACACGCAGGCCATCGTAAGGCAAAGTGACATCCTCCATAGCAACACTTGATGTCGTCGAAGCTCTCGAACTATCTGGAGTCAGACTATCTCGGACTTCCTGATTATGCTCACCGATCATCGGTGGTGCTTTGTGAAGCCCTCTATTCGATTTGCCGAACTGTATTGGTCCAGCAGGAACCTGATATGTGCCGAACTCTGCATGGTGAATTTCTTTCCAAAATCCGATTTCCTTGTAGTGCGGCCAGTCAAGCAATTCCTTTGGTGTTGGGATTACTGAAAATGGTGCCCGGAAATTAGCAGCATTTGCAAAAATATCGGCCGCGTTATGCTGTGCTGTGTATGCTGGGATTAGATGTGACAATAGCTCATTTGCTTCAATGGCCCAACCACCATTAGCGAATACTGGGTCGGTGGTCAGATCCCCATGTCCCATTGCTTCTAGAACCGAATTTGTCTGTCGAGGCATCGAAGCTACGCCAATCCAGCCGTCTGCACAGGGATGTATGCCCCATAGAGCTCGTGCATCGTTTCCAGTTCGGACCTGCTCGCCACCGTACCAAAGTGCTGCAGGACCGCCCCCTTCCAGAGTGGCGGCCTGCACTTCCTGGATCGATAGATCGAGGATATCTCCGACCCCACTCATTTCGGCACCAAAAAGTGCGGTTATCGTAGCACCAAAAGCTTGCAGTCCTGACTGATAATGCGCTTGATGCCCGGCTGTCAGCATTGGCGGTTTGTCTGGGTCACCCGCCAAATACATTTGTCCACCTGCCGCGGCTCCAGTAAGTGCTCCCATTTTCCAGAAGGATTTAGGTCCAGTTCGCCCGTACGGCGTGACATGGGTAATGACTATGGATGGTTTATCGACGGCTAACTGGTCTAGATCGATACCCAAGTCATTGAGTCTATGTGGCTGGTAACCATTAATCACCGCGTCAGCACTCGACAGTAAATCCTTAAGGAAACGCATATCGGAGATGTCAGCTGAATTCACCGTAACCGATCGCTTTGATTCCCCGAGATAGGCAAAGAGTATGCTTTTTGCAGGATCAGGAACACCAGACTGCCAGGGGGGCAAATGTCGAATACCGTGACCAGCCTCCGGTTCAACTACGATCGTATCGGCGCCGTAGATAGCGCAGAGGCGGGCAGCAAACGCTGAGGCGACGTCATCCCCTAACTCGACAACTCGCAATCCGTGTAGTGGTTGTGTCTCAGTAGACATATCTGCTAATACCTCAGCTAGATGTTAGCAGTGCTAACTAGAGGGGGCATGCGGCCTCGCAAAGAGAATTCAACTAGAGTTAGAAGCGGGTAGTTATTTGGCTCGCATTATCGAAGAAAACCTGAAGGCTCGGAATATACCTGAAGAACAGATCTGCTTTGAATCCATCTTCAAGTTCATTCCGATGGATGGGCTCGTCATACTTTAAATCGAGAGTATTCAATGTCCAGTCGAGTGACGCACCATTGTTTTTCTTTATGTCCTTGAGCATGTCTTTCCACTGTTCAGCTTCAAGTTCGATAATGAAGTCACAGTCACGCATCTCATCTTCTTCAATTTCCTTAATTTCATGAATGTTAAGGACGTCAAAATTAACTTGAATTATGGAGTCTTCGGACTTGAAAGCGACAATCGCATTGAGTCGGCCGTATTTTTGATACTGTTGGTCTGCCACGGTGATTGATGCCACCTCTTCGTACCACCCCACTGACGGGAACTTTATTCTTTTTGCTGTCGATGCTTTCGCGGCCATTGTTTGTCTCTCCTTCATTTAGATTAGTTTATGTACCAAATTAAATTAAAAATCTATCGGGTCTCCAGGATCTTCAGCGGCGCTGAACGGAGTTAGTTTGTTTAGGTGTCTCATCGGTTCAGCTTCTGGGGTGCGGGCCATATGGTCCTCTACCATCCGTTTGTAGGCAGGATCGACAGCCCTGAGCTTGTCGAGTTCACTCTGCGGAGCCGCGAACGTGCTAATCAATCTCTTTAACGATCCATCACATGAATCGCAGTCACTTGGCTCGGGCTGATTGCGACGCACGAGAGCCTCGCTTGTTTTCGAGCACTTTTCACATTCGTAGTTATAGAGCGGCATGAAGTTAATTACCTAGCGCTCTCATCACGGGCGCGCTCACGCATTTCTTCGATCATCGCTCGCATCTCATCCGCTGACGTATGACCAGTTATCGGAATTCCTGCTAGGATCGCGCCCCAAGGCCCATTTGCAACCTGCATTGTTCGATCAACGTTGGCCTGCTTGCAGCGGCCTAGGTAAACACTTAGGAAATGCTGTTGTAGTTCAAGTACGCGTCCCATCCCGAGTTCCATATTTTGTACCCCGCCACCGAAAATAATTGCTAGGGCTTCCCAAAGTACCGGATCGTTGAAGTCGCTAAGCTGGGCGAATTCAGCGAGCTGCAATGTTCCCTGAAATACATCGGTAAGCTCACTCTTCTTGGAGATAGCAAATCTAATGTGGTCGCAGGCATAGGCTGATTTACGCATAATGTCGGGTAAAATTCGAAACGCCAGTTCACGATCGGCCTCAGTAGGGCCGTATACAGAGAGATACCGTACTATTGCTGTCATGAGTGACCCGCGAAGAAGCCACATAGTCAGAACGGTCTGTGACCAACCTGAGTATGTTTCAAGGCAGGCCCGGTTCATTCGACCCGGACTTTCCAGCATCATTCCTGCCCCGTTAAGTAGAGCACGCTTCCGGTATCCTTCTTCTACTCGAGCCGAGTCATAGACGGCAGTTGATAAAAAATATTTTACTTCGTGATACCCCGGGCTGAGGTTCTGGAGCCAAGCCGAGACAACCTCTGATTCTACAGAGCCCCAATTTGAAAGTTCAGTCGCTACTTGAGCGATCGCTATTTCCACGTCTTCAGATAGGCCACGACCTGTATCCCACGGAATATCAGTAGCGGTTGACCATCTCCGTGAAATGCCTTCTTCATAGAGATGGGGGGCTGAATCTGCCCACTGCTCGTACTTATCCTGCACGTAATAGCCACCGATTGAGCCAGCTGACGGCACAGGGACTGCTCCACGTGGGAGACGATTTCGATATGGATAGTGTTCAGGGATGTCCCCATAGATGCCAATATTGAGTGCATCGAGGGTCAGCCCACCACCATTTTTTTCAGGCAGTGCTTTTGTACCCCACTGGAACGTTTTATCCATCCAACTCAAATCGGGCAGGTCTGGAAGAGCATTACCTTCGTAGTCGGCTTTTGATGACGTGTTGCTATCTTTTTGAACCATGTACCCCTCCGAACCTCAGTGGCTTATATAAAAAAATACTGGGTGTGATCTATACACCCAGTATTTCTAAATTTACGCAGCTACGTAGTCACTGAGGCCAGCAGCGGCACGACCATTGGTGAATCTGTCACCCAAGCCAGCAACCTTGATTCGCTGGATGTATTCCTTTACCTGGCGTTGTCGCACTGCTGCGGCAATTTGTTCACCCTCACGGAGAGAAGCCTCGTCGGTTCCTCCGCCAAGCAAAGCAGTGATTGCTGCATTTGAGGGAGTACCTCGAACTGCAGGGTTCTGTCCGCCTGTACCTGCGACCAAACCTAGTTCGATTTCATCGAGATACGAGTGAATTTCTTCAGTTCGCTCGGCGTCAGTCTGGGCTACGTACTGTAGATGCATGACACCAAAAGCCACGTGTCGTGATTCATCCGAGGCAGCTAGTCGGTAGATAGCTTTTTCGGCATCGTTATATGCCATCCTTTCTCCCATTCGGAAGATAGAGAGGACAAGTCCTTCTCCTGAGATGTGCAGGCGCGCAGACATTTCAGTGAAGTCACGAGCCGAGTCAATTGATGCGCCTGAAAGGGCAGCACTTGAGGTTTGACGGAGAAGGCCTCCACCATTAGCGAGGGCCCTCTTTCTGAAAACGTCAGCGTGACGTGCCTCGTCCATAATCTGCGAGATGAGGAACATTCG
>CAXGQC010000011.1:0-30228 GCA_964011795.1 uncultured bacterium
CCCGACGACCAGTTACACTGCTTTAAACATATCGCGACGTTGGTTAGGAGTTACGATTATGCCCGACATGGATGCAGCTGTCCTACGCAGTACAGACCCTATTGCAGTCGAACAAGTTGAACTTACTGATCCCGGCCAGGGTGAGGTTTTGATCAAAATAGAAGCCTGTGGAGTCTGTCATTCCGACCTTCACTGGATAAATAACTTCCGGAACGACACATTGCCAGCGGGAATCACAAAACCCAGCGCAGCCATCCTAGGACATGAAGTAGCTGGAATAGTGGAAGAAATAGGCCCAAACGTTAGCGCAGTCGCACCAGGTGACCACGTTATTGTCGGATTTAGGCCTAATTGTGGAGGCAATTGCCACTTTTGTATTCGAGGTACTCCATGGCTATGCGAACGACCAGACAATCCTGACAGGGCATACACCGGTGGAAGCCCTCGTTTGTCTCAGGACGGTGTGCCAATCATGCAGGGAGTTGGGGTGGGAGGATTCTCTGAATACACTGTCATGCCTGAACGAGCAGCCATCAAAATTCGTAATGATGCACCACTCGAGACTGTCTGTCTCATAGGATGTGGAGTCACAACTGGAATAGGCGCTGCAATCAACACTGCAAAAATCGAGGCTGGTTCGGATGTCGCTGTAATCGGTATTGGAGGAGTCGGGTTAAATGTGGTTCAAGGGGCCCGACTTGCTGGTGCCCGAAAAATCATTGCTGTGGACATGATGGATAACAAACTTGATATGGCTGCAGACTTTGGAGCCACTCATTTTGTAAACGCTAGTGAAGGAGATCCAGTTGAAAAGGTCAGAGAATTAGCAAACGGCTATCTGGACTATGCGTTTGAAGCAATCGGTCTGGGCGCCACCTGCAGGCAGGCCTTCGATATGGTCCGAGACGGCGGAACCGCGGTGGTGGTAGGCGTAGTCGGTGATGACATCACAGTGCCAGGCCGAGCATTTCTGCGCGAAAAGAAACTCATCGGTTCGTTCTATGGGTCTAATTCACTCCATACTGATATTCCTAAACTTGTGGATCTCTATATGGACGGCCGGATTAAAGTCGATGAACTGATCTCCAAGCGAAGACCTCTCAGTGAAATCAATGAAGCATTCGAAGATATGCTTGCAGGCGAAGTAGCTCGGAGCGTGCTACACCCATCTGGACTATAGAAAGAAGGAAAAAATGACAACCGAACAAATACTCGTCGAGACAAAAAATCGGGTGGGAATCATCCGATTGAATCGTCCGGAAAAACTCAATGCCTGGACATCAAAAATGAACAGTGAAATCCATAGCCAGATCAATGAATGGAATGATGACTCCTCGATTGGTGCCGTAGTAATCGCCGCAGAAGGTCGTTCGTTCTGTGCTGGGGCGGACATCGGTGATTTTGCTGATCGAGCTGAGGCTGACAGCAGCGGAGAGAACACAATTTCCAAGCCGATCGCCGCCTACAGTACTCCCGGGCTTCTTCGACAATCTAAACCGACAATTGCGGCTGTTCAGGGCTACGCAGTTGGCATAGGATTAACGATGATCCTGCCTTGCGATATCAGGATTGCTGCTGAAGATGCCAAGCTCAGTATCCGGTTCATTAAAATGGGTCTAATGCCCGAACTGGGTTCCACCAGAATTCTTTCAGAACTCGTAGGCCTAGGACATGCGACTGACATGTGTCTCTCGGGTCGAATGGTACCTGCTGATGAAGCTCTGCGGATGGGCCTGGTATCGGATGTTGTGCCTAATGATGAGCTATTTGAAAAAGCATTTGAGCGGGCAGAAGAGATTGCTAATAATCCTACCGATGCCGTCATGATGATAAAAGAACTATTGGCCAAGAATCCTATGGATTCCGACCTGGATGCAGTGATGGAACGGGAAAGTTTACGCGATCAGATCGCTCGCCGATTACCAAATCACTCGGAGGCAATTGAGGCATTTAGCCAAAAACGAGATCCTAAATTCAATCAGTAATCGATTAACGAGCTTGCCGAAATTCCTTATGGAAGAGCACCGCACTCAAGGCAAGGAGAAAACACAGCACGCCTGAGATGGTGACGGCTGACTGTGTCCCCAGACCAACCGCATTGTCTAGTAACGCTACTTGAGCAACCCCAATCGGCATCAGACCAAGCATTGCCAACGTGCTTAAAGACATAACTCGTCCCATGTATTGATCAGGCGTTCGCATTTGTAAAAGTGCCTGGCTCATATTCATAAAAAAGCCACCAAAACAGCCCCAAACGAAGAAGAAAAATATTGTAAGCGCTGGAGTGGGGGCAAGGACTTGCGCAGCAACACAAAATCCACCCCCCATAAGGGCCATCCCAAAAAAACCACCTTTATTACTGAGTTCTCGCATAGAACTGATGAACAGTGACGAAACTACCATCCCTGCGGACAACATCGCCCAAGCCAAGCCCAACTGAGTAGCATCAGTCTGGTGTATCTCAGTAAAAATAATCGGTGCCCCATAATTGACAGGTCCCATCATAAATAGTCCCGTAACACACATCAGACCTATGACTGTAATAAGCTCTCTGCGTGTTCTCAAGAAAGAAATCACCTCTGACATAGCCGAATTACCGACGCCGCTCGAGGTCGTTGAGGACTCAATCATATCTATCGGTGCCAGCTTCATGGGCAGTACCGCAAACGCACCAACAAACAATACGAAGGCACCTATAGAAAAAGCAGCCCAAGGGCCGAGGAAATCGTAGAAAAGCGCAGCGGCGCCTGGACCAATCACCCGGGGTAGAGCCCCCGTGATCGTCCCTAGTGAGATTCCATTTAGCAAATGTTCACGAGGTAGCGTCATCGGGAGGATCGCTCTCGAAACCGGCATCTGCGCAGAGGTCAGAATTCCTGTCACGGTGACGTAAATGATAGTCCAGCTGTAACTTTCGATTCCAGCCATAATCCCAATACAAAATACAAGCGTAACTATTCCCGCTAATATCATCGATGCTGCAAGTAACAATCGTCGATCGAATCGATCAGCTAGTATGCCTGCCGGAAGCATGAAGAGTGCCGATATCCCCTGAATTGCAACTGATATAGCCATAAGGCTTGCCGAGCCGGTTATCTCCAGAACATAAAATCCAAGAACTCCCTGCTGAATACCTCGCTCGAGCGGGCCGGTAGCGTTTGTGAGGGTCCACCATCGATAATTGGTATAGGAAAATGCTGGTGCAGAAGGCAATGCTTTGGAAAACATCACATAATGTTAACTATAAAAGAGGATAACCGTACTTTTCTATTTCTGACTCTTTTTCGATCTTCCGAATTGCTTCACCTGAACAGCCTCGAGCTTGCATCTGAATCTCCAATCTGTCGCGAGCTTCACGGGCCGCAATAATTTCTGGCCTGGAATAACGGGCCCGCATATCCACTACGATCCTATGATGATTTTTCCACTGCTCATATTCGGCGAGACACAAGTCGCTATGGGCATGCAACTCAGTCATTCAGTCTCCATAATGACTCGCTCGCGTGCATATGCACACTGCTCACAGGATGTATTTGCATTTGGAAGTTCGTTTGAATTCACTACGTTGAGCAATTCCTCTAGCTTGGCTGGAATCCAAGAGCTGTCCCAATCATAAGGAACCAAGGTTTCATCGAAGTTCATTACGCCAAAAAAACCATCTCTCTCTTTTTGCGCGTTACAGACATAGAAATAAGCAACCGGAGCCACGGCGTATCCCATATTTTGCAGCAGATATACGTAGAAATCTAGTTGCCGTTTATAGGCCTGATGATAGGTACCGCTCAGGTACGACTGTGCTCGTACGGGATATGCACTGGCTTGTGACTTATAGTCCACCACAATTAGTTCACCACTCTTTTGATCTTGCCAGATATCATCAACGCCACCAGTGAGCAGGATCGAACTTCCCTCCAGTGGCACTTGTAATCCTCCGCGGAGGGCATCACGCCATTTATCAATATCTTCATGCTGAAAGGGGACAACATCTGTAAGACCAGACTCTTTAAAAAGCCTATGAGGTGTGCCCGTTGCT
Organism: uncultured bacterium; assembly: GCA_964011795.1. Classification (GTDB taxonomy): domain Bacteria; phylum Chloroflexota; class Dehalococcoidia; order UBA2979; family UBA2979; genus UBA2979. The sequence continues at coordinate 4,034 of CAXGQC010000011.1, forward strand.
CTACAGATATCGAATTCTTTCTTCAGTAACTCGTCAGTTAGTGAATTCAGGGCCCAACCCGGCATACCAGGGGAAGCTAATCCCATCACCCGATCCAGATAAAAACACCGTTGGCACGATAAAAAATCTTCAAACTTGCCTCGACTCAGTTTGAACTGCTCGGTTTGGTTCGGCTGATAAATAGAACTTTTCCGGCTGCGCCGCCCTTTCGCCTCAACGAACTCTCCTTTGTTATTTCTCTTCAAGCTAATCATCACAGAACCTCACGATAACGACGATAAATTTCCCAATCGGTACATCCCGCAGTAATCAGAGGATAAGGTATATGTTCAGCCGAATGGCCCCTGAGCCGACTAGCAATTATCCTTCGAGAACTATGTAAGGAGTAAATCGTGTCCTGGGAAGCTGAAGTTGAAGAAATCAAAAAACGTAAACATCTCGCTGAACAAATGGGTGGCGAAGCTGGCATAGCAGAACAAAAACGTCGAGGGAAACTCACGGCGCGGGAACGAGTGACGAAGTTTGTCGATCCTGGCACTTGGCGTGAAATTTCACCCCTAGTTGGCACAGCCACCTACAGTGAAAATGGTCTAGAACTTGAGAGTTTCCTTCCAAAAGGAGCAGTCAAAGGATTTGCGGAAGTCGATGGGAGGCAGGTAGCGGTTGATGCTGGTGATTTCACCGTCCGTGGTGGATCTGGTGGCGGTTCAGCTGGTGGCCTCGGCGGCGAACTCGACACCAAAGACCGTGCTCTAGAATGGCAGGTCCCGTATGTCCGATTGCAGGATGCTGCGGGCGGGTCAGTACGTGGGTTCGAGGAACTCGGGCGAACGTATGTACCGGACGGAAACATCAACACTCAACGCGATATTCAACTCCTTAGACTGGTACCCGTAGTCTCAGCAGCACTCGGCTCTGTGGCGGGGCTCCCAGCGGTCGAAACACCTTTGTCACATTTCAGTGTGATGGTGAAAGGAATAAGCCAGGTGTTCCCTGGTGGCCCCCCTGTGGTGAAGGCTGCACTCGGATACGACATTACAAAAGAAGACCTCGGCGATCATAGAGTCCATATCGGTATATCGGGCGTGGTAGATAACTTAGCTGAAACTGAGGAGGAAGCATTTGAGATAATCAAGACGTTCTTGTCCTACCTTCCCTCAAATGTACACGAAATGGCCCCTCGAACTGAGCCGACCGACGACCCTAATCGACGAGATGAAAGCTTAATCTCAGCGATACCTCGAGATCAGCGAATGACCTACGATAGCCACAAGATCATCGACTCGGTTGTAGACACTGACTCTTTCTTTGAAATAGCCCCCAAATACGGTCGAGCGCGCATAACTGGTTTAGCGCGTATCAATGGGTACCCCATCGGGATCATGGCGAACAATACAAAGATATTCGGTGGCACCACTGATGTGGATGCAGGCGAGAAAGTTATGCGACTAATAAGGCTATGTGACACGTTCCATCTACCTCTCATCACACTTACTGATGAACCTGGATTTATGGTAGGAATTGACAGTGAAAGACGAGGCATTGAACGTGCAGGTGCTCGGTTGGTAATGGTGACCTGTGATAGCCGTATGCCCTGGGCACAGGTGGTGATGGGGAGAATGTACGGAGTTGCGGGACAGAGTCATCACAGACCCACCGGAATGTTCCGACGATGGGCGTGGCCTAGCGCACGCTGGGGCTCGATGCATATTCAGGGAGGCACTTCAGCCGCGTACGCTCGGGAAATTCGTGAATCTGACGATCCTGCAGCAAAAACGGCAGAGATAGAGGCTCGATTACAGGCAATTGCATCACCATTCCGGACGGCAGAGGCCACTGGACAAGACATTATTGACCCCCGTGATACACGACCATTACTGGTAGAATTTGTGGAAGAAGCGCAACGGGTGCTGGCTACACAACTTGGCCCGAATCCGAACCCGTACTCGCCATAGGGAGTGGACTTAAGAATGACCGTTGACCTCACTCAGACTCAATCCACAGGTAACATTGCTGTTGATGCGACCGACCAAACTTTCATGGTTGAGGTGGTCGAAGCATCAAAACAGATTCCTACAATTGTAGATTTCTGGGCGCCTTGGTGCGGTCCCTGCAGAGTACTAGGACCAACTCTTGAAAAGATTACTAAGGAGTTCGATGGCAAGGTACGACTCGTAAAGATTAATACTGATGAAAATCCGCAGGTGAGTTCTGCCTTTGAAATAAGTTCGATACCGGCTGTCTTTGCTTTCAAGGACGGACAAGCTGTAGATAAGTTTCTAGGAGCTCTCCCTGAAAATCAGGTTCGTGATTTCTTCACAAAACTTGCGCCTTCCCCATCTGACGAATCAATGTTGAAGGGAGCTGAAGCACTGAGGACAGGCAACTTGGTCGAAGCTCGAGCTTTTTTCGAAGAAGCACTTGAACGTGACCCGAATCACGCCCGTGCAAATGCAGGTATCGGAGCAATTCTAGTCGAAGAAGGTCAATTGGATGACGCGGAATCAATCCTCAAACAATATCCAAAGGAGCCAAGTGCGAGCAGGCAGCTGGCGCGGATACGCTTTCTCCGAGGAGGTTCTGATGACGCTGATGTGAAACGTAGTGACGATCTACTCGGAAACGCTGAAATTGATGCTGCAGAACTTGCAGAGGCTCACTATGTTTTGGGTTGCAGAACAGCCCTGCAAGGTGAATGGCAAATCTCCTTGGATCATTTCCTCGCTGCGATTAAATTAGATCGGTCAGTCAGAGATGATGGTGGCCGATTGGGCGCACTGGACATCTTCAATGTACTTGGACAGGAACATGAAATAACAAGAGAATACCAACGAAAACTGTCGTCTCTACTGTTCTAGAATCGGAGTATGGGAATTATCTCTGAACCGGCAATATCAGTACGTGGACTGAAAAAATCCTATGGGGATGTTGCAGCTGTCCACGATATAAGTTTCGACGTGATGCCGGGTGAAGTATTCGCACTGCTGGGACCAAACGGTGCTGGCAAAACAACCACCATAGAAATTCTTGAAGGGTATCGACAAGCCACGAGTGGCGAAGTATCAGTACTGGGATTTAATCCTACTAACCGAATGCCGGAATTTCGGGAGCGAGTGGGTATCGTACTTCAGCAGACTGGTGCAAACACCTACCTTACTGTTCGAGAAACTCTTGACTTGTTTGGTTCGTACTATCGGGACTCTCGGAGCACCAATGAAGTACTTGAGCTTGTCGGTTTACAGGATCAATCAGCCGCTGTTGTAAAGAGAATTTCAGGTGGTCAGAAAAGACGACTGGACGTCGGTATAGCTCTGATTGGTCAACCAGATATTCTTTTTTTGGACGAACCAACCACCGGATTTGACCCACAGGCGAGGCGCGCCTCTTGGGAAATGATTCACAACTTAACAACTCTAGGTTGCACCGTCATGCTAACCACGCATTATATGGAGGAAGCTGAATTTCTAGCCTCATCGATTGGCATAATGGTTTCCGGTGAAATCGCTCTTATCGGGTCCAAGCAAGATCTACAAAGCAAATCTCAACGGTCCCGCATTTCTTTTAATGCTACTCCGCAATTCAATGAAATGCTTCAGACCGATCTTAAATTCTCTTTGACTTTGGGACTGGATGGCTTTTCCACGATGGAAAGTACAGATGCAGCAACTGACCTGTATCAACTCACTACTCTTGCTAAGCAGCAGTCCGTCAATCTGACAAATTTACAGGTGAAAACACGTACATTGGAAGATATCTATATAGAAACTGTGGAAAACTATTCGAAGACTGGCAGGCCCGCATGAGTCGCTTATGGATGCAATTCAAATTCGATAATAAATCCTTTTGGAGGAATCCAGCCGCTGCAGTATTTACCTTCGTATTCCCATTGGTTTTCCTCTTCGTTTTTACAACAATTTTCGGTGACGATGAGATCACAACACCCAGTGGGGAATCAGCGGATATGGCGACATTTTACATTCCGTCGATACTTGCTCTATCTATTGTGAATGTAAGCTACACCAGCCTCGCCATGCAGATGACAATCCTCCGCGATGGCGGATTCCTTAAGCAGGTGTATGGGACTCCGCTCCCCGTCAGATTATTTATCATGTCGAAGGTTCTACATTTAGTCTTTATTGGTCTGATACTTATAGCGATAGTTTTGGCATTCGGTCGAATTATTTATGACGTACAGTTACCAACCAACACACTGCCAGCAGCAACAATAAGTGCCATCCTAGGAATAGTGACATTCTCGGCTCTAGGACTTGCGATGACTTCGTTAATCCCAAATTCCGATGCGGCTCCGGCCATAGTAAATGCATCTATACTTCCGCTTCTATTTATTTCTGATATTTTTATTCCTCTCCATGAGGCGCCGGATTGGCTATCCTTTATTGGATCGCTCTTTCCTGTGTATCATCTTTCGCACTCCTTAATAACAGCATTCGATCCATTTCAGGAAGCATCTGGTTTTGAATGGAGTCATCTGGCTGCCCTCACCGGGTGGGGAATTATTGGATCGATCGTGGCGGCAAGACGCTTTTCTTGGATCCCACGGATCTAGTTAACGAGACCGGATAATGGTATAGGTCGCCCTGCCGGTAGCCAAAAGTTCGTCATTCGCGTCTTTCACGTCTACTGTCACAAATGCTAGCGACTTCGTCGTCCGAAGTATCGTTGCTCTCGCAATGGCCACCGTCTTGGCGGGCTTCAAAAATGTCACATTCAAGTCGAGGGTCGCTTGTCCTTGCCACGTATCATCATCCTCGCCTCTGGTCGTCGAAACCGCTGCTCCAGCAGCAGAATCAATCAATGAAGAGATCGCACCACCATGCATAATCCCAGTGATCCGGGTTTCGAGTTCAGGACGCATTGCAAGTGACAATTCGACATCACCAGACCGATGCACTGCAAGTATTTGTATTCCAAGGAGATCCCAGTACGCTACCGTGTCACTCTCGAGACGTTCTTTAAGTTGATACTTATCCATATGAATGCCTGATTTTAACCTTGGGTCGTCTCTGACAGTGCGTCTTCACCGGATATTTCCTGAAAACCCATTCTATATAAGTCGGCATAATGCCCATTCAAGTCCATTAATTGATCATGATTGCCGATTTCGATGATTTCTCCTTCAGACATCACGACAATTCTGTCGGCGCTTCGAATCGTTGAAAGTCGGTGTGCGATAACAAACGATGTCCTTCCTCTCAACATCCTAGAAAGAGCTTCCTGAATGACCTTTTCCGTGGCAGTATCGATGTTTGCTGTTGCTTCATCCAAGACCAATATTGCCGGGTCAGCAACCAGTGCACGCGCAAAAGAGATCAATTGTCTCTGCCCAACTGATAGATTCTGGCCTCGCTCATGAAGCTGTGTGTTGTAACCATCTGGTAACTCCATCACAAACTCATCGGCACCAACTGCAGTGGCGGCTTGTCTGACTTCTTCATCTGTTGCATCCAGTCGACCATAACGAATGTTACTCGCGATCGTACCTGAGAATAAATACGGCTCCTGAAGCACTACCGACATTCTCCTTGTCAGTGACGATAAGTTTATATCTCTCACGTCGTATCCATCCACACGGACGTGACCACTTTGAATATCATAGAATCGCGCAATCAGCGCAGTAATGGACGTCTTACCTGCTCCAGTATGCCCCACCAGTGCAATGGTTTCACCTGGCTCGACATGAAGATCGAACTTACGTAGCACAGGAATATCCGGCAAATACTCAAAATCCACCTGTTCAAAATCCACGCGACCTTCGATTTTTTCAAATTCATGTGCCCCAGACTTGTCATATATAACAGGCCTGGTATCGAGTACCTCGAAAATTCTATGCGCACCCGCCATTGCCCTCTGCAACTGTGTGTACTGGAGCACTATGTCACGGACGGGATTGAAGAATCGTTGAATGTAAAGTAAAAATCCAAGCGCGAAAGCTGCCGCATCGACCGGATCGAGACTGCCATCAAATACCCGCATTGCTATAACAATAAGAACAGCAACAGTCGCAATCGATGAAAGAACCTCAACAGTGGGCATCACCATGCCCTGTAGTCTTACTGCCTGCATATTCGAATCAAAATTTTCAGAATTGAGCTCATCAAATTGCTCGAGATTCTTTTTCTCTCTGCGCAGTGCCTGAACCACTCTGATTCCTGATACGTTCTCGTTGATGTTGGAGTTCACTAGAGCAATTGCCACTCTAGTCCGAATGAAGGCCCGCGCTGCATATTTTTGCCAAAAGCCCATAAAAATCATTAGAACTGGTATCACGGACAATGAGACTACTGCCAACATCGGGTCGAGGATAAACATAAAAAATACGATCAGGCCAAGTCCAAAAATATCTGCCAGAACTGTCAGGAATCCCGTCGTCATAAGCTCCTGCAGCGTGGTCACATCGGACGTAACTCGGGACATCACGCGACCAACCTCTTCTTTATCGTAGAACGGCATCGATAGTCGATTCAGGTGACGAAACATCTCACTGCGGAGATACCGCAAGATGTTGTGACCTATATAACCAGTCAATCTCCTCTGAAAGAACATTCCGACAAAGGCAACGCTGGCTAGGCCCATTAGAAGGAGCCCGTACGACAAGACCATTTGATTGAGTTCGTCGAGGAGAAGCTGAGCTTCCGCTCCCCCTGTGGAATCTCTGACTTCCTTCCATTCAATAAGTGCAGATGTAATATTTCTTAAGGCTTCTGCCATGAAATAAGGCTGAGAGAATGTGGTAGCGGACACAAGAAGCATCGAAAATACAGCTGCGACTGTCCTCCATTTGTAGGGGGCCATGAAAGGTATCAGTCGTTTCAAGAGATCTACATCATAAATTTTGCCAAGCTCGTCGTAATCCCAGCCATCAGATCTACCACCACGTTGTGCAGGGCCTTGCCCTTGGCTCCAACCCCCTGCACCGCCACCACCCCAGTAAGCCATGCTACTCACCACCCGCTTCTAATTGAGCGACTGCTGCATCTTCCTGATCTTTCAACTCCAAATCGTAAATTTCTTTATAGAAGCCATTTGCAGCCAGAAGCTCTTCATGTCTGCCTCGCTCCACAATGCGACCATCCCTCATAACTAATATCTGGTCAGCTTCTCGTACCGTGCGCAGTCGTTGCGCAATCAGGAAGGTAGTCCTGTTAGCCATAAGTGTTCTGAGGGCCTCTTGAATCAGATACTCAGTTCGCATATCCACGGCCGCAGTGGAATCATCAAAAATCAGGATCCTTGGGTCAAGCAGAAGTGTTCGAGCGATGGCAACACGCTGACGCTGACCACCCGAGAGTGTGGAACCTCGTTCCCCCACCCACGTATCGTACTTATCTGGCTGCGAATCAATATAGTCATGGAGCCTAGCAGCTTTAGCTGCCGCAATAATTTCTTCGTCTGTTGCATCTGGCTTCCCATAAGCCAAATTTTCTCGAATGGTAGCTGAAAACAAGAACACGTCTTGTTGCACTAGACCCACCGCCTGACGCAAACTGTTCAAAGTGACATCCCGAACGTCCTCACCATCAATCAGGACACGGCCGTCTGTCGCGTCATAAAAACGGGGTAGCAAATTCACTATACTCGTCTTACCAGAACCAGTTGGCCCCAGCAAAGCAACTGTTTCGCCCGGCTTCGCATGAATACTGATGTCCTCCAGGACTCTTCTTTCCGCATCGTACTCAAAATTAACGCCTTCGAAAATCACTTCCCCTGGTCCCGGCTGAATGGCCTGAGCGGAAGGAGAATTCTGCACGGGGGATTCTCTATCAAGAAGTGCATACAGCCGACGGCCTGAAGAAAAAGCTCGCGCAACTATATTGACAACAAATCCTAATGATCTGACCGGAACTTGTAAGAGCACCAAATATATTTGGAACTTAATTAGGTCGCCCGGAAGCAGACGATCCGCTTGAATTTCCTTGATACCGACCCAAAAAATAAGTGCCACCGCAATCAACCATGCCCCTTGCAGCACTGGCTCATTAACCGCCATGTATTTAGAAGTCCTGTAAGACTCGTGGAAAAGTTCGTCCACTTTGTCATCAAACTTTTCTTGTTCAAAACGCTGGCGAGAAAATGCTTTCACGACTCGTTGCCCAACTAGATTTTCCTGTAAGACGGTCCCCATCCTGCCCTGTAGTTGCACTATATTTAGCCATATCGGCCGCATCCTGAGAGACATCACGGATGCATAAATACCGACGACAGGAACGAAACCAATGGCCACTAACCCGACACGCCAGTTTTCCACCACGATCAGAGCTACAGCCGACACAATTAGAAGTGCAATGAACACAAATCGAGCGACTCCCATGGTCACAAAGAAGCGAATACCTTCAATATCTTGGGTCGCACGCTGCATAATTTCACCGACTTCTGATTTGTCGTGAAATCCAAAAGACAGATGTTGTAGATGATCATACAACTGGTTCCGTAGATCGTAAGCTACTCTCTGAGACAATGCTTCACCTAGATAAATCTGCAGGTATGCCAACAATCCACGAATAATGGCTGTAATCATTACCATCGAACACATCAGGGAAATTTGTCCCCAGGATGGTTCAATTTCGATACCGTCTTCTATCCGGAGATTCAATCCGGTATTAATCGCCCATCCGATTAACTCGGGTAAGGAGACTGTAAATATGACAGCCCCAATCATGACAGCTATCGTCCACAGAAATCTTTGCCGATGGCTGACTGCCACTCTCACGAGTCGAAATAGAATTAGCTCCGAGCCGTTGCTCATCCTGACGGTATATCACACGCCTCTCCAACGCGATAGCCACAGGCACTAGTTTGGACCCTTCAAGCCTGATAAAACGGTCGTATTCCCGTTATTGACGTCGCGTGCCAACTCTATGACATCTTCAAGCCTGTCCCTTAGGGAAGCGACGTGTGACACCAAAAGTACGAGCCGATCTCCCTCTCCGGAGGTAAGTTGTTCTATCCCACTCATCGCTAAGTCAAGATGCTCTTCATCCAAGGTGCCGAATCCTTCATCCAGGAAAAATGCCTCGAGTCTCCCGTCTTCCCGAGTCACCATTTCAGACAAGGCTATTGCCAATGAGAGAGATGCTAAAAATGTTTCTCCGCCAGAAAGTGTTCGAGCGCTCCTTTCTGTACCGTCGATCGACCCATCCACAACGTTGAAATTTCCATCCCGAGTGAAACTGTACCGACCATTCGAAAGTACCGAGTAGGTCTCTGAAGCGAGTCTTGCAAGTTCAGTGCGTTCCCCTTCCAGAAGAAATCGAACAAACCGAGAATCGGTAAGATCTCTTCTCAACGCCTCAAAAGATTCCAAATATTGCTGCTGCTTCTGAAGCTCATCACCTATGCCTTCTGCACGCTCCACTTTCGACCGTATAAGCTCGATTTGACCTGAGGCCTTTACAAGCTTGTCCCTCTCTTCTCCCAAAAGCACATCGAACGCACGACGATCGGGGATTTCGTTATCAGGAAATGCTCGAGCCAGTTCTCTGGACAGTTTTTGACTTAAAACATTCTTTTCTGTTATGACACTCTCAATTTCAGTCATTACGCGATCATTTTCAGTTTTCCATTCCGTACGAATCTGATCACGAAGGACACGTACTACTCGAGCATCAGAAAATTCCTTTTCTGCCAGGTCGTCTGTGTTTATGCCTGGAAGTTTCGCTGCTAATAGCATTAGTTGGTTGGTCAGCGACTGAAGCTGCGCACGAGCTTTATCCCTATCGTTGCGAATATTCTCTCGCTGATCGCGAGCTGACAGTGATAATTCCTCTGCTTTACGAACCAGATCCACTGAATCAATAATTTGTTTTTCAATCGACAAAACATATTGTGAGAGATCTTCGAGTGTCCCTAGCTGGTGATATTGTCGGGTGGCTAGGGTAATTGAGTCAGTCATCATGGATTCTTTTTCATCAACAATACGATTAAGATCGTCAACTTCACGAGCTAATTGCTCAGCAGTATCGGATTTCAACTCAATCGATTTATCTAGAAGAGCTTTTGATTTACCGAACGCATCTAGCTCATCTCGACTCTTCAAATATGCAGTATTGATCTCTTCAAAATGAGAAATAGCTTTAGATAAATCATCAGAAGTAGTGGTCTCAGGCAGCGTTGTGATAATTTCGCCACATACCGGGCACTTATCACCTACTTGAATATCGTTGAGAAGTGCTCCGGCTCTATCAGCAATTTGTTCAGCTTTCACTGCTGCCTGTGCAGTTTCAAGTAATTTTTCTGATTCGGATGTTGACCTTGTAGACTCGTTAATCTGTCGATCAATAGACATTACCTCCTCACGATTAGAATCTATCTCTTGAGAAATAGCCTTTAATTCTGCACTTTTCGATCGTATAGTCTCCCGTTGCACAGATAATTCCGCCGAAATCACTGATGAATCAGAAATAATTTTTTTAAGACTCTGAAGTTGTTCGTCAGAGGGAAGGTCAAGCACAAGAGCCTTATGTCTGTGGTTCTCTAGATCAAGCTTCCTCTGCGTCTCTTCGATATTCTTAACAGATATTGATTCTTTTTCTCGCCAGATATCAACTACCTGAAACAATTCTTCAGACTCTTCGGCCGAAGGCAAGGAATTCGCAGATCCCAATAGTTCGGTCCGTCGTCGTTCGGCCTCTTCCATCTTTTTGTGAATGTATAGTTCCTGTTCGTCAAATTCCCTCATCGTTGGAAGAAACGAATTCAAATTACCTACTATCGCTTTTATTTCAAGATGCGACTTCTCGAGCAATTCAAGCTCCAGGCCCGCCGCAACGAATTCAGCATGAGTCACTTGCAAATTTTCAACTTTGGCTCGCATTTCCCCAAGCAGGGTTGCCGTCTGTTCGCGCATCAGATCGATTCTATCCAGGCCGAACACCCCTTTTAAAACAACATCACGATCTGCAGCACGTGCACTGAGAAATTCAGCAAATCTTCCTTGTGCCAGTAGTATGGAACGAGTAAAACCATCGAAATCAACCCCGACAATTGTTTCTATACGCTCGTTCATTTCTCTGGATTTTTCAACAACCAGCCGCCCCTTGGTCGACCTTTCCAGATCGTACTCATACAGACTGACCTGACCTGCGCCGCTTTTACTGCCTCTTAGCACTCTCTGGGCAAGCCATCCTCGTCCCGATGACCTGAAGACAAGTTCCACTTTCCCCTGAGCACTTCTGCGGTTGATTAATTCACGTGTACCCTGGGACACAGTAGGAGTCCTGCCATACAAGGCGAAGCTAATGGCATCTAATATTGCCGATTTCCCTGACCCGATCGGTCCCACGATCCCGACGAGGTCTCTTTTACGGAAGTCGAAAGTTGTACTCTCTTTGTAGGAACGAAACCCTTCGATAGTCAACTCAATCGGTCGCATCATCACCTTCTAAATGAGTCGTCATTAAGTCTTGCTCGAGTCGACTCTCGGTCTGTTCGAGAACTTGTGCGAATACGTTCATCAGATCCGCATCTGGAACGCGTCCGTGCTCCGCTTGGAAGTATTCCTTATAGGATTCTGCAAATGGCTTATTCCGTCTTGACTCAACGGGGATGTCGAAATGCTCATAGTTAGATCTAACCTTTACGACGTTAGAGAAGTTCTCTCTCACCATATCGCCCAAACCTAGATCTGCCCCATCAGTTTCCACCACTATGTCGAAATAAGGGCCTTCGCTTGGATCAAGGTGAGGATTAGATAAGGGGAGTTCAGTCAGCAGTTTATTACGTGCATCCATGATTGCTTCCCAGTCGCCTGTCAAGCGAACCAGTGGTCGTCTAGACGCAGTCGCAAGCTCGATGCTCTCTATTCTTACTGGCGTGCCGGGAACAGCCTCTACAAGTACAACTCGCTTCCTTTCGTTCCGCTCACCAAAGTCCAACGGCAAAAGAGTTCCTGCGTATTCTGCCGGAACTGAGGAGTTCTTGATGGATTGAGGCGCATGTATATGCCCCATAGCAACATACTGAATACTGGCAGGAAAATCAGACCCTTCGATTGCGTAATCTTCTCCCATGTGAAGTGAGCGCTCGCCACGCCCATCTGCCTGCAAACGAACATCGGCACCATTAACCGTAGCATGAGCCATAAGCATTGTTACCGCACCATGGCTTTGATGATTTGCCAAAGACCGAGCATAGGATTCAAAAATATTCCTCAGTTTTTCTTGGTACTGACCGTACCAACCCGAAGAGTCATCCATGAGATCTACTGCACTTCCCCTTCGGAAGAATGGAACACAGCCAACAGCAAGCGGACCCCCATTTGTATCGACTTTGACTATCCCTCCCGAATCAGGAGCCTTTACATCGCCGACAAAGTGGATGTTGTAGGGTTTCAATATTTTGCCCATAGCTTCAAAAAATGGGGCAGAATCATGGTTCCCGGCTATGGCAATCACCGGTATTGCCCCATCGTTAGATAGTTTTCTCATAGCATCAATCCCGATATCCATCAGGGCGGGCGTAGGTGTGCCTTTATCCCAGACATCTCCCGAAAGCAACACGGCGTCTACAGATTGACTTTGACATATTGCATGTAATTCTTGAATTGCAGCCAGAAATTCATCGGTCCGGTCGACTGAACCGAGTTTCTTTCCAACATGCCAGTCTGACGTGTGCAGAACTTTCACGAATAATCCTTAGTGTCACGATATGGACCATTATACCCGCGCACAGACAGCGAAATGTATACCTACGCACTTCACATTCTTATACAAAACAGGTTACGATGTCGACATCGAGACAAGTTATATACGTAGTGAAGGTAGAAACAATGGTGGCACCGACTGAGCTTGAACCTATCTCCGAAGCAATCACCGATAAGGAGGCTCGGAAATCGTACGAGCAACTTAGGGAAAATATCATCGATCGCGACCAAATCGCAGCCACTTCCACACTATACGAGCTCCTTCAGCAGGGCCGCTCTAAAGTTGAAATCCTTTCGGAGACTGTGAGAACACATGCTCCCTACACGCACGTCCCCTACCACCAGAAGATTGATCAGGGCATAGTTCGCTTCGTGAATAATGACCATTGCTTGCTTTCAGGGGGGGCCACTCTGCGACTTGAGGGATACATGTCGAAGCACTTCGAACACCTCCCATTGGCTCAAACTGTCTGGTACGTACCAACTGGATTAGATATTTGGAATCAGTTAAAAGGGAAAATGCCCGGTCATTACGGCAGAAGAGTCTATGATGCCTCGAAATATCCTGAGGGGCCACTAGACCCTGAGGTGCATTGGAACGACGAACAACCAAAGCCCATAGAAGGGACTTTTGAGGAGGGTGTTGCCGACTGGTTCCAACTAGTTGAACGAGGGGACGTACCTAACTCCTATAGACAATGGCTGGGCCTCTGGGAAGACACTGGGAGAAGAAAGGATCTGCTTGCGAATACGGTCTTCGCTGGTCTTATGGATGTTCAAGACAGAATCATGTACAACCGATCTTTCACTACCGGACATAAAAGTTTCCGAGCTAGAGCAGCTATCGAACTTGGGAACAGAATCGGTTGGGATAATGCCCACCATGTGATCTATGCGAGCGTCCCCGATATCGCGGTTGGTCCCAGGTGGTATTCAGCTTACGAAGCAGCTGGTCAAATAATGTTAAATCAGCTCGAGGAAGAAGCCCCAACATCCTCACTAGCTGCCACGCAATCAACTAACACCGACCGACGCTTATTCGCGCAAGAACTCCCCTTATCACCTATTGAAGAGGAAACCTTAATTCGCTCGATTCTCAGGGAAGAGGAAGCCGCTTATTTCGAGGCGATCACAATTTTGTTGAAAGCAGGTCGTTCTCCGAAAGCTATCCTTGATGCAATTCAGATCGCCTCGGCAAGAGTTGTGCTCGCGATAGCTGATCCTCCGGCGTACAGCATGCCACAACATGGATTCGAATATACGAATACGCTCGCCTGGTTCTATGCAAATTTCGAACACGAACACAAAACTAAACTTTTGTATGTAGCGGCAAATTTCATCAACCAGTGTGCAAGACTGATTCGTGATATGCCAGACTACAATTATCAGAGCCATCAAACTTCTCGCTTCAGCAAAGTACTCCAAGCGCGTTCCTTCCGTCTTCCTGAGGGAGTCGACCAAATGTCGGCGCGTCAATTACTCCATAAGATCGACGAGTCAATGATGGTGCTGAACCAGGATGCGAGTGTGGCCTATGTACAAGCGTATCTCGAGGCAGGCCACGAACGTGAATCGCTTATTGCAATACTGGCAATGGGAGCTGTGAAACAGGGTAATGACCCACACAATCAGGAAATCGGACTTTGCATGATAGAGGATTATAAGCGGAGCTCCTCATCATTCCGCGATGAGCTCCTCATGGCGAGTGCTAGGCACACTGCTGGTCATCAAAAATATGGAGACTCACTCGAACTATATAGACGATATTCAGATTCGCTGGGAATAGAAATCCAGAACAGCCCACAAAATGGGACAGCTTCGAACGAAGAAATTATTGAGTCCTTCGTAGACGATATCGATCTCTATCTAGAGCCTCACTCAGGTGGAGCACCGGTCGCAGTAGATTAGACCCAGCTCTAAATATCTTCTGACAAAGAAGAATCCAAATTCTCAAACAGGTCGGTATCAGTTTCTGCTGCTCGCTCCTCTGCTCTAGTGGCCCAAGGTGTTCGAGGAAAATTCAAAACCACTGGTAACGGTACCGCAGGTTGGCCAAGAACCATGGTTCCGGGTTTCAGGAGTTTTGCTCTCGCTCTGGTAGAGGGCAGCATCCATCCATATTGATTCCTTTCAGATTCTGCCGGATCTAGTCGTCCAGCAACTCGTATTGAAGCATTCTCCATCACATCTGGCGCCACTCTCGAGGCGCTTTGTTGGGCACCTATCAGCAAAACTCCCAGCGAACGTCCCCGTTGAGCAATGTCAATCAACATGTCTTTGATCGGACTTTCCCCCTGTGCCGGTGCATATTTATTCATTTCATCAAGCACAATGATTGACAGAGGAGTTCGCTTTCCGGTCTCCTCCTTTTCTTCAAATGTGTCTTTCAGTAAAACGCCAACTACGAATCGCTGTGCCAATTCATGAAGTGAATTAATGTCTACGACAGTAACTGTTGCGAGATTTCTATTAATGCTTTGCTGAGAGCCAGATCTCACCAAAGACCCTAATCGATTCGGACGGGATGCCGCCTCGAGACGCCGAAGGAACGCCAGTACTGTACCCCGCTCAATGCTCCCAACCCAATCGGGATGGGGATCGATATCGTCCGGGTCAATGTAACTTCGAACCACGGAGACCATTTCCTCCAAATTATGTATTTGCTGCTCTCCCGATCTTGGAGCCACCGCGTTGTTGCCTTCCTGGGAGCTTTCCCGTTCAGAAGGATGTCTGAGGACTACAGCTCCATTCGTCCCTGCCACATTTACTGCCCAACGGCGTAGCTGAGCCTGAACTCTCTCTAAAAGGAACTGCAACTGATTCCTGGAATCTGAAGCATCGGTGAAAACGTACTGAAGGAGGCCTTTATCGATGAATTCTCGCGGAGTCCAGTAGAAGGCAGTCACTCCAGTGCGATTAGCGTTAGGCAACACCGAGTCGGCAGATGAATCACTCCTTGGTGGGGCCCAAAAAGAAACTGACGGAATATTTGGCTTTAAGTCAGCCTGGCTTTCGTTACTGGCCTGAACGAGTTGGAACGGAGTTGGTTCGACCCCAAGCTTATCCCACATTTCTCTATCTATATCAGAAAATTCCAAACTAGGTTTGTCAAGCCATAGGAGATCTTGTCCTTTGACATTGAAGACTAAGATGCGAGTATTTTGTAAAGAGTGACCAATCAGATCGTGATCATCTGTAGTTTTTCTCTTGTAAGAACCCCCGGTAAGCATCCGTAGAAAGAAAAACGCGAAAGTTGTTTTCGTAGCAACTCCCGATACTCCACTGATCGACATGTGACCGCCCTTGGTCCCATCAAAAAAATCTAAATCTAAATAGACGGGTGAGCCATCTCTCGCCAGTCCTACGGGCATCGATCTGCCCATATCATCGACATACAATGCGTCATCCCGCGAAGGTCCGGTCGCACGATTAACGACTTCACCAGCCAGTGGAGCAGTCCAAACCTCAGGGATCATTCGAGTAATGGACACGCTAGCGGTTCGAATTCGTTCAGCTGGAAGAACTCCGGAGTCACCTATGCGACGAACGTCTGTCTCATAACTAACTCCTTCATACGTCGACTCACTTTCTGTAACTACTCCGTATGTAGCTAGAGGTGATTCGAGCCCAGGGACATCTGAATAGACCACGACCAAGTCGTCCACTGCCAGATAAGCTTCATCATCGACGATAACTCTGAATTCCTGGGTATTTGTGCGACTGTCACCCACTACTCTCCCGACTCGGTCCGTGCCAGCTCCTTGCTCACTCATGCCTAGTCCTCATCTCATGTACACCGCTTCGCGCAGTTTCCTATTCACTAGTTCCGCGTCACCCAGGCCACGTCTTAGCTCCCGTTCGAGAGCACCAATAGGTATCAAATTTTGTGGTGCCCGCGGGTCAAGATGAAGAGGGGGTGCTGCAATAGGCAAATACTCTGTCGTCATTGCCGCGTATGAAGCTACCTCATCCATGGATAGCTCAGCTGATACCTCGAGACGAGCAATACCCTGCCATCCATGACCACCTGCTATGTCCCCTACACGAATGTACCAAGAAAAACGAGGAAATGAGCCCTCAATACGAAAAATTGGGGTTCTCTGTCCGAGCTTTATTTCTGGAACAACTTCGGCAGGTTTACCTGAAAGATATTGCCTCTCATTACTTTTGATATAGCCAACAACAAATACCGGATGATCCCGCCGTACCCTGCCATCAGCTATCACCAGACTCCCAGGCTCATAGTCAATTGATTTTGCCAGTGATACTTCCAATTCTGACATTTGCTTTTGCATCGCGTCTTGCAGGTCACTGAAATCGGACCCTTTAGAGTGTCTGATTTCAAACGGTAACAACGAACTATCGAGACTTCCCAAAGTTTCTGGTGTTAGACCTACAGGTAAAACAACCAGTCGCTGATGTAGTAGTTGCTTAAATCGAGATTTCATCAATCTCCGATCCCAGTGGACAACACCGGCCCCCACAGCGCCTAGAAGAGCGCTTCGCGGTACCACATCATTTTCAGCAAAAATCTCTAAACGAGCTTCTATCCTTTGAATCCCATCAATGAAAAAAATATCAAGTGGGTCACTAGGTAATGCAGTCTCAATACCTCTCCAATCTCTAGCAATGTATTCGACCGAATCATCAATTTCGACGGAATCAGAATCGCCGAAATCTTTGAAATCCAAATTAGTTCCATAACCTGGATCCCAAGCCGATACCGATACTATTGCTTTGCTAACTGGATTCACCATTCATAACAGCCTAAACCCCTATACGGGTGGCTTGTCAACAATTATTCCCTGCTCAAAGAAGGTTTCAATCTCTGAATCAGAATATCCAATTCTTGATAGGATTTCTTCATTCGCCTCGCCGAGTGCTGGCGGACCAGACCACCAGTCATACCGTCGGCGCCCGTCGTACATAACTGGGAATCCGTCACTCTGTGGTTCTTCGCCAGTTGCCCACTGGGTATATGAAAAATATCCCGTGTCTTCTAGGTGTCGATCTGAGAGCAATTCAGGCGGTGACAACACGGCCCCGCTCGGGATTCCTTGACTCTGCAGAGCGTCCAGTAATTCATGTTTATCAAAGCCTCGCGACCATGAATTCATCTCATGCATGAGTGCACTTCTATTGAGTCTTCTCGCATCCGGGCTCAGGAACAATTCATTTTCATGCCATGCCTTTCCGGCGAATTCAGAAAATACTATCCACTCAGACTCGTCTCTGCATGTGACTGTTAGCCATTCGTCATCTCTATTCCCCGTCAAGGGAACATCAGACGGCCGATCGGATGTAGGTTTGTGGCTATTGAATTCCTTTGTCGCGAGAGGAGCACATCGGAGCACTGCCTGAAAAGCATGACTAGGACTGTCATTTCCAATCCGTGACGGCGCCGTGCCTTCTAGTTGTGTTTGTATGTAGTATTCACCGAGATAGGCCGCCATCGCTTCAGATTGGGATAAATCGACCAAACTCCCTTCGCCTGTTTCCTCACGATGCTGCAACGCTGTGAGCACGGCAGTGGCAGCGGTGACACCAGCAGCAGCATCAGTCAGGGCCATTGATGTTACTCGCGGTTCACTCTCGCTATACCCCATGATTTCAGGCAGTCCTGACAATGGTTCTATGCTCGGGCCCAGGCCCACGTACGCCTTATAGGGCCCTTCACGACCAAGGGCAGGCATCGCGATATAAATCAGTGATGGATTAATTGCACGCAATGATTCATAGTCAAGTCCGAGAGACGGCATTGCACGAACACTGAAATTTTCGATCAGGACGTCACTATCCTGCACTATTTTGCGGAAAATCTCTTTGCCTTCTTCCGTCTTCAAGTCAATTGATACTGACCGTTTATTTCGATTCAATTTATTATTTAGACTGTGCCGATTCCATAACTGACCTTTTTCAAGATCCTGCTCCTGAACTCCACTATTCTGCGGCACGACTGGGCTGGTCATTGGCCCACGACCAGTCGGCGCTTCAATCTTGATCACATCTGCGCCTAGATCGCCCAATATCCGTGCACAAACTGGTCCGGACCAAATTCTGGTCATATCCGCAATACGGAGACCCGAAAGTGGCCTTTCTTGTGGGTTCCTTTGTTTATCTGCCGACACTGGAGTTTCAGTGGGCATATTTATATCCTCAAAATTTGAAAAAGGCATGACCTGCTCGTCCGGTTGTGCCTGAAATCCAGAAATAGTGAATGGAGATATAGGCGCTTGAACATTCTCGAGGCCATCAATAGGTTTAAAAAAACCTCTATGCTTTAGTTGTGGATCATCAAACACCTGGGAAAGAGGGACCGAAATCCCTACAGGAACCCTCCAGGTTTCCTGGCCATCCTTCAGTACGTCTCTGACTGATTTATCCTTCAGGAAATCCCTGATGATTGATTCTATTTCATCTTCATAGCGCATTCGATCCGTGTTCAGTAACCACTCCTCTTTCTCAGCAAGCTCTGTACCGCCCACCCATAAAGCAAACGCTGGCCAGAAATTTGGAAGAATATTGAAACCCACCCATCCATCTTGTGCAGGCAAGAGAGTAGTCGGGCACAAATTTTGGAATCGATTCCCGTGCCTTGAACGAACCTGTTTATCAAATATCCACATCGTATCGGTGAACTGATGGAGAGACGCAAGCGTTTCAAAAACTGAGATATCGATAATCGAATTGTTTTTTCCATATAGCAACTCGGAAAGCCCCAGCACATAAGCGTAGCTTCCTGCCTGGTAGTAGCAGTATTCGGATGGGAGAGTCAACGGCTCTCTTCCAGGATCGCCAGAAAGCCACGTATAACTACCCATGGCGTTAAGTGTTGCTGATGTTCCTTCGTAGTTTCTATATGGTCCTTGCCGACCAAAGTTTGTAATAAATATTTGAGGACAAGCAATACTGTCCTTAAGTGGACCCGATACGTATCGATCAAGTTCTGCTGGTGTGAAATCAGATATCAGCAAATCTGCAGTATTCACCAAACTTTCCAATTGAGATAAATCTTCTTCATCATTGAAATTAATTTGGAGCCTATTTTTCCCTCCATTAACGTAGAGATCTCGATGTATTTCTGGAGGACGCCTGTCTCTGGACTCGACTCGTATGACTTCGGCTCCCCATCGACGGAACAGCTTGCCTGCAAATCCAGCAGCTCCCTCTAAGTTACTAATCTCCACAACCCGCATGTACGCACTCCTGGATTATTTGATCCCCGTGACTCTATAGTGAGAAAGAGTAGCATGCACTGTGGTTAGTCCATCAAGATCTAGTGACGCTTCGGTACTCCTTTGGTTATACTCCGGTCGTATCCAGAATTTATTGACGAAAGGGAAAAACATGACTGATGTTAAAGCAGAGTGGCCTGGTGTGGTTTCCGAAATAAAAGTATCCGTCGGAGACTCAGTGTCTCAGGACGATGAGCTTGTAATTTTAGAGTCTATGAAGATGCTCACTCCCATACTCTCGCCTGCGTCCGGAACCGTCTCCGAACTTCCAATAGAGCAAGGCCAATACGTCGATGAGGGTGCGGTACTAGTGCGACTGGACTCATAAAATCACAACAAACTAGCTCGCATGTAGGAGATTTATCCAATGGTATGGCAGCCTGAAATTGATGAATTGAACGAACGTAAATCATTGGCCTATCGACTAGGTGGAGAAGAACGTGTTCAAAAGCATATCGAGAATGGCAAACTTACCGTTCGAGATCGCATTGTTTCCCTTGTAGACAGTGATTCTTTCAGAGAACGAGGTGTACTGGCTGGCAAGGCAACGTATGAAGATGGCAAATTGAGTGAATTCCGTCCGTCTAATTATGTGATGGGTATTGCTAGTATCAACGGTCGACGAGTCATGGTTGGTGGAGATGACTTCACCGTTCGAGGTGGAGCGGCCGACGGGAATGTGGGTGACAAGAAAACTCATCAGGAACGTATGGCGCTCGAACTGCGAATTCCCATTATTCGTTTGGTGGACGGCACCGGAGGTGGCGGCTCAGTAAAAACAATCGAAGACATAGGACGAACCTATCTTCCCGGCGGACCAGGATTCTGGGAGACCGCCGATGAAGCCATGGCTAAAGTTCCAGTTATAGCCGCCGCAATGGGCTCCGTCGCAGGAATTGGGGCCGCACGAGTAGCGATCTCACACTTCTCTGTGATCGTGAAAGGTACGGGACAGGTGTTTACCGCTGGACCGCCCGTAGTCGAACGAGGACTGGGAATGTGGGTAGAGAAGGAAGAGCTAGGTGGGGCGGAGATACATGCTCGAGGCTCCGGTGTGTGTGACAACGAGGCAGAAACTGAAGAAGATGCCTTCGATCAGATTAAACAATTCCTCTCGTATTTACCGGCAAATAGCTGGGAACTCCCCCCACGTTCAACACCGAATGACGACCCAGAACGACGAGACGAAGAATTACTTTCGATTATCCCACGGGAACGAAGACAACCCTACGACGTGCGTAAACTAGCCGCCCACATCGTGGATCGTGACTCGATCTTCGAGGTTGGCAAATATTTCGGGAGGTCTGTTGTCACGTTGCTTGCGCGACTGGATGGCTACCCAGTAGCGGTCCTCGGCAACGATCCGCTAGCAGTTGGGGGTTCGTTAGACACACCGGGCTCAGAAAAAATGCTGAAATTTATCGATTTGGCAGATACGTTTAACATCCCAATCATTAATCTCGTCGATCAGCCTGGATTTATGATTGGAGTTGAAGCAGAAAAAGCCGGAGTCATCAAGGCTGGTGTCCGTGCACTACAGGCGATTTACCAATGTGATGTCCCTTGGTCGACTATCGTCGTCCGGCGTGCATACGGAGTCGCTGGAGCTGGACATCAAAATCATTCAAATGCTCGATGGAACTATCGAGTTGCTTGGCCCTCTGGCGACTGGGGTTCACTGCCTATCGAAGGTGGGGTTATGGCCGCGTATCGACGCGATATCGAAGCTTCCGAAAATCCCGAGCAGAGGAGACAGGAAATCGAAGATAAATTGAACGAGCTGCGATCGCCTTTTCGAACTGCTGAGGCATTCAATATTGAAGACATAATCGATCCCCGAGAAACTCGCCCACTGTTGTCAGAATGGATTAATGACGCATACAAAGTGTTAGCAAGTAGTCAATTGGGTCCCAAAGGAAGAGGCATGCGAGCATAGAATAAATCTAATCTAATATCCTGCCTGCTTGTCATAAATTCCCAGTAACGGCCTTTCTTCCTTCCATCTGCGGATATTCTCAACGAAACGATCGATATTTCTGCGTGATCTAAGTTGAGACGCACCCGCCGTGTGGGGGGTCATCACTACATTGTCGTAGTCCCAAAAAGGATGATCAGGTGGAACCGGCTCTATAGTATGTACATCAAGTCCCGCTCCCCTGATATGGCCGGAATCAAGTGCTCGACGAAGGGCTTCATCATCAACAATTTCACCACGAGTGACATTTACAAGAATGGAACCCTGTTTCATTTGAGCAAATACTTCATCATTGAAAAGTTTCTTCGTCTCGTCGGTCAATGGGAGACAAATTGACACAACGTCAGACTGACAAAGTAGATCATTCAACGCTGTGATTGGCCAAACTTCCTGTACGTCATCTGTCGGGGGAATTTCGTTATTATCAAGAGCCAAGCAGTGCATACCGAATGCAGCAGCCCGCTTCGCGATGGCCTGACCAGTGCCACCAAACCCGACAACACCCATCGTCAGTCCTTCAAGTTCAATTTCTTCTCGACGAAGTTCAGGGCGGTGATTCCAGCCATCAGGTCCCATCTTGTAGGCCTTATGGAGATTTCTCGTGAGTGTGAGCAATAATCCAAAGCCATGATCAGCAAGATGCCCACCAACCAAACCTTTTTCCCCTGTCAGGACGATCTCACTTTCACGAAACTCCGGGTAAGAATATATATCGACCCCGGAAGATGCAGAATGAACCCATTTCAGACGTGGGGATTTCTGCATAAGTTGCAGAGGTACGTGACCCAGGATCACATCGACGTCTGATGAAAGTTCCATAGCTTCGCCGATGTTTTTTGCCACCGTCACTGATCCATCAGGGCCGGTAGCAGCCTCAATTAGTGATAATTCTTCATCGGAAATCGATGGAAGAGTGAGCGCTAAAACAACCAATACGTTCAATTTTTCTCCTCACAATCCTTATTTCAGACCATAAGTTGACTCGACCGTATCTAGTACCTGATCCAGAGAGTCAACAATTTCGTCAGCTTCTTCTCTGTTTATCACGAGTGGCGGCGCAATCTGTATAGTCGCACCGGCACGGGATAGTAACCCATTGTCACGCATAGCCTGTCCTACAACTTTCCCGATCTCATCTTCTTCTCTAAATGACTCACCCGCTTCGACATTGCGCTTCAGATCAATTACTTGCATGAGTCCGATCCCGCGAGTGTCCGCGACAATTCCAGAATGTCGATTCTGCAATTCGAGCAGCTGTTCAGCAATATAGGCACCAGTCTTCTCAGAATTTTCCACTAACCGCTCATTGGCAATTATGTCAAGATTTCCAAGAGCCACCGCGCAGGACACTGGGTGAGCACCCCACGTACTTCCACCAATCAATGCCTTGGATGTGTCCCCTCTAAATCCATCAGAAATTTTCTCACTCGCCAGAACGGCCGCAATCGGAGCATACCCAGACGAAAGCTGTTTTGCTACGGTGATTAAGTCCGGTGTGACGCCGAAATGTTCCATGGCAAACCATTTACCCGTCCGTCCAAATCCGTTAATGACTTCATCAGCTATCAGAACGATGTCATGTTCGTCACATAAAGCACGTAATTTTTTCCAGTACTCAGGCGCAGGAACATGCGACCCGTTCGCGGTCGATATCGGCTCAGCAATAATGGCAGCAACGGTCTCTGGTTTTTCCTGAAGCACCACCTGCTCAATAAGATCAGCATTGAGTTCTCCAGGGGCCTTAACCGCGCCCGGCATCATTGGCTCGAATGGAGTCTTGTTCATGTACGAGGAATGGTTTATTGAGAGTGCACCATATGTAGTTCCATGATAGGAACCGACTCGGGAAATAACCTTAAATTTTCTTTGATCGCCTCTGTTATATTGCCATTGTTTCGCCATGCGAATAGCCGTTTCCACAGCTTCCGAGCCAGAATTAACAAAAAAAGCTCGTTCTAGGCCAGGAGGACTGATCTCAGCCAAACGGGTAGCTAAATCGATCGCTGGCTCGGTCGCGTACGAAAATGGATTCGCGAATGACATCCGAGACATTTGCTCAGCCGCAATGTCAGCTAGTTGTTCCCGACCATGCCCCACGGCCACAACCCATAGTCCAGACATCAAGTCGATGTATTTTCTAGCCTTGGAATCAGTTAGATAAATACCCTCGCCGGAGCGAATGACCAGCAGTGCGTCATCCTGTTCTAATTCATCCTGCTGAACAGTATGAATCCAAAGATGCTTCAGTGAACGGTCTATGTAATCTTTGACACCATCCGAAAAGTCCGTGGTCATGAGTTTGCCTCCTAAATGTTATTCCTGGAACGGTTATATCCGTTCTTCCTGCTCTGTGCGACGATTTTGATATGCAGGAGTCGCGCGACCATCTCCAAATTTAGTGTCTCGCCATTCGAGCGCTGCTTTGAGTCCCTGGCCACTCGCGATTTCACCATAATCAGATACGGCCTTCGCCAGGTGAGCTCTTGCATCCATCTCACTGGCCACTCGCTGCATAGTCCTAGCGCCCATAAGTTCAAGACCGAGATTCACGGTTCGTTTGGACGCTGACAATAGATCTGAATCAATCATAGCCATTCTATTCGCGAGATATTCCACGGCCTCATCAAGCTGGTCATATGGAACTGACTGCAGAACCAAGCCTATTTCAGCTGCATCAGCCCCGGAGATACTGTCTCCAGTCAGGAGTAATCGCTTAGCCCACTGGGGGCCAACATGGTATAGCCACATGTGAGCCGGCGGTACTCCCATTGCTCGAACAGGAGGAAATCCAATTACGGCATCATCAGCTGCGACAATAATATCTGTCAACAGAACTAAGTCAGTTCCACCGGCAATGCAATAGCCATGCACCTTACCTATAACAGGTTTATGCATATCAAAAATTGCCATCCTGAGCCGTTGTTGGGCCTCCATTCGCCACGTGTCGTCGTCAAAAGACTTACCAGTTCTTCCAAAGTCTCCAAATTCTGGCTTTGGGGCCGTCAGATCATACCCAGCACAGAACGCGCGACCGGCTCCGGCGAGGATCACACAGTGCACACGGCTGTCATTATCTGCTTCCCACATTGCATCATGAATATCCTGCTGTAGTTCTCGCGATAACGCGTTGAGTTTCTCTGGGCGGTTGAGAGTTACATAGGCCTTACCATCGCGGACCTCATACAACAAATTGTCGTAGTTGCTATCAGACATTCTTTCCCTCCATTAAGTTTTAGTGTAGGGAGTGTAACGGTTCAGCCTGACTTGAGGGGTTGGGGAATCGGTCAGTTAGATGACTGGACTACTTGCCGGGTGTCACCTTCTTCTGTCACAAAACAAGAGTATGAACCAGTGTGACAAACCCCCGAACCTTCGAGGGAAACCTCCAGTAGCACAACATCGCGATCACAATCTGTAGAAATTGAATGGACGTTGACGTAGTCTCCTGATGTCGCTCCTTTGTGCCATATTTCCTGACGCGAACGAGACCAAAACACTGCTTGGCCAATTCGAATTGTCTCGTTCAGTGTTTCCTCGCTCATATAACCCAACATTATGACTTTGCCGTCTCCTTTTTGTTGGAGAACAGCAGGGATAAGGCCTCGGTCGTCATATGTGAGTTCACTTGGGTTAAACGACGATGCTGATTCTTCCATATACGACTTACCTTTCACAAATGCTCGATCCCTAGTCCACTACTATACCGGACGCACTGGTACGTCGTGATTAGTCAAGTACTCCTTAACTTCCCCTATCGAGTACGTCCCAAAATGAAAAATAGATGCCGCCAATACCGCGTCAGCTCCTCCGATCACCAGAGCATCTAATAGATGTGACGGAGCACCGGCTCCACCTGATGCGATGATTGGAACTGAAACCTCGTCACGGATAGCTCTAAGCAGTTTTAAGTCATAACCATCCTCGTGTCCGTCTGTATCCATTGATGTGACGAGTAGTTCCCCTGCTCCTCTGTCTGTCACCTCGCGACTCCACTGAATTGCGTCAATCCCAGTTGGGTTCCGACCACCATGAGTAAAGATTTCCCACCTGTCCGAACCTGTTTTTTTTGCGTCTATAGCAAGAACAGTACATTGAGACCCAAATCCTTTGGCTGAATCTTCTATTAGTCTCGGGTTCTGCACGGCTGCTGTATTCAAAGAGACTTTATCGGCCCCTGATTCAAGCATTCGTCTAACGTCTTCAGACGAACGAACTCCTCCACCTACAGTCAGCGGTATGAAAATCTGTTCTGCGGTTCGAGAAATAAGATCAAACGTGCTTGCTCGGTCATCCGAGGACGCAGTTATATCCAGAAATACAAGTTCAT
>CAXGQC010000012.1:0-29657 GCA_964011795.1 uncultured bacterium
CTGGTTGCCTCCAAAGATGGTGGCACTACTGGGTTAGGTCTACATATCCCAACCACTTATCAAACTCAGTTCGGCCTAGAATCGGCTCTCAAACATCGAGAGCAAGCAACACTCTTAGGGATGGGAGTTAACGAGATGATTTTGTCTTCGTTAGAAATAGATATCGATACTATCGATGACCTTGAACAGGTGCAAAATATCGTTGGGAAACATACTGCGAGTGCACTTGAGATAATTCTGTTCGAGAAGCATTTAGCTGAGCGTCGGTCGTTTCGGGGACTGCAGGGACCTCCCCTGACGCAAGAGGAGATTGAATCACTTATTCGCCTGGGACTAAAGGCCCCAGCTCCACACCATTCAACTCCTTGGCGATTCGTGGTAGTCGGCTCAGAAAGCCGTTCAATTCTTGCTGAAGAAATGGGAGCTAAATGGAAACAGGACCTACTCGGAGATGGTGTTTCCGAGGCCCAAATTAATAAAGCGCTGGCTAATTCCTCCGCCCGAATATTGTCAGCGCCGACTCTGCTACTCGGATGCCTCGTCCAAGAAGGTCTAAATACATACACAGACTTCGAGCGGGCATCGGCTGAATGGGGACTGGCACAGCATTCTATTGGCGCTGCTCTCGAAAATATATTACTTGCGGCTCACGTCCGGAATTATGGTGCTTATTGGATTTCAGCACCACTGTATGCCGGCGATAATGTCCGGACCGCTTTGCAGCTCGAGCAGGAATGGGTACCACAAGCCCTGATTGCTCTGGGGCGCAAAAATACTGGCTATGAACCGTTTGACCGGCCGGAACTGAACATCAATGAGTACCTAATATGGCGGGAGTGATATCAGGCAATCCACGAACGAATCGCCTCAATTCTTCTATCATTAGCGATTCTGGCCAATTCTGTTTCTCCATTGTTGAAAGCGTGCAGTCCGCCTGGGTATATCGCTATCTCCGATTGGTTGCCAGCTGCGATCCATCGGGAATGCATAAATAAAGAGTCATCAAGCAGCGGATCCAACGTCCCAATAGTGAATAGCGCAGGAGGCAGATTGTCGAGTCTCGCGTTTAAAGGCGATATGTCAGGGTCGGTCCTGTCTTCGCCATTTTGGAGAAATTGATCATAAAACCAGTTCATTGTGTCAGTATCAATGATTGGGCTACTGCCCCCGATATATCTCTGACTCGGGATTGCTCCTGAAAGTTCGTAGGCACCATAAACCATATCCGCGCCTTTCCAGTGTGTGTATGAGTGTTTGTCTCGCATCCGCAACAAAGTCACAGCAGCGAGATGACCACCCGCTGATCCACCTCCAATACAAAGGTTCTCAGTACCGAATTTCGCAGATGCATTTTCTATGAGCCACAGTGCTGCCGCTTCGCAATCATTGGGTCCAGCCGGATACGGGTACTCGGGAGCCAGACGGTACTCCACCGAAACCACAGCAACCTCGGCTTCCTGAGCTATTTTCCATAGCGCTTCATCCTGCAGGTCTGCCCGACCAAGCACCCATCCACCCCCATGAATCCATAAGAGCACTCCAGAAATTCTGTCTGGCTTAAAGATTCTTAATCCTACGTCCGGGTCCTCATCTAAACCTGAACATGATATTTGTTCAACGATATCGTTTAGAAACATCGGAGGGCTCTGTCGGCCATGCCCTTCCACTCTCCTTCGTCGTGTTTCTGATGGGGGTAATTCATAGGTTTTTGGTTGCTGAGCGAGGCTTTGTGCAGTTTTTTGATTTTCTTCCTTCTGCTCAGTACTCACCGCAGAGTCTCGAAATAAATTTGGATCAAGTTCCATGGATTGCCCCTCTCGATTCTGGCGTCACGAAGTGTATAGGAAATTCGCCAATCTGGTCATTTGAATGCTAGTCACACAGCCAAACCCACAGTACGCTATGATTCGAAATCAGATAACTCACTAAACAACATTTTTGTGAAGGGGGAATTTTAATGCAGGCTGTTAAATATGCACGAGCTACCGATATTGACGATGCTATCAGGCTACTAGCTGAGGGTGGCGATAAGGCCAGAGTACTCGCAGGTGGTACTGACTTGATTGTTCAAGCAAGAGAAAGAAAAAGAGACGTCGACCTATTTGTGGATGTCAAGCATGTGACTGAATTCATGTCTCTTGAATACGACGATTCTAGTGGACTTACCGTCGGCGCTGCTACGCCTCTGTATGAGCTATATGGAGACAAAACAGTTCAAGAAAAATATCCGGCTCTTGTCGATGCTTCAACTGTGATTGGAGGAAAAGCAATCCAGGGACGAGCAAGTCTAGGAGGTAATCTTGGGAACTCCTCGCCTGCAGGTGATTCTCTTCCGGCGATGATAGCGCTTGGGGGAGTTGCCACTGTGGCCGGACCAAATGGAAGCCGAGAAGTCTCAGTGGCTGAGTTCTGCACTGGACCTGGACGGAACGTACTTGAGTCAGGTGAACTTATCGTGAGTATCAATTTTCCAGCAGTCAGCGATAGTGAAGGAGCGGCCTGGCAACGATTTATACCACGCAACGAAATGGATATCGCTGTCGCAAGTGCGGGCACTTGGATCAAGCTGGATGGGAAAGTTGTCGCCGACGCGAGAATCGCACTCGGGGCCGTAGCTGCAACACCTCTTGTTGCTTCCGGTGCTGCTGAGGCACTGATCGGAAACGAACTGACAGACGAAGTCATCGGTAACGCTGGTGATGCAGCAAGTAGTATTGCGAGTCCTATCACGGACATGAGAGGTAGCATCAAACAACGAACTCACCTCGCCAAGGTCCTCACTGAAAGAACCATTCGTGATGCTCTTGACCGGATAAACAGTTAATAGCGTTGATATAGGAGAGATTGGAGACATAAATGATTCCCGAACCCAAAGTAATCAACACCACAATCAATGGAGACGAAAAGCAAGTGCTCGTGTCAGAGCGTGACTCACTGCTGGAAGCCTTACGTGATCGAATTGGCATGACAGGAGCTAAAGAGGGCTGCAACAATGGGAACTGCGGTGCCTGTGCAGTGATTATGGATGGCCGGCTAGTTAATTCATGTTGCGTTATGGCCGCAGAAGCTGACGGAGCTGAAGTGATGACAGTTGAAGGTTTAGCCTCACGAGAAGAGTTGCATCCACTTCAAAGCGAGTTCTTACAGAATGCTGCACTTCAGTGTGGGATTT
This sequence comes from uncultured bacterium, assembly GCA_964011795.1. Classification (GTDB taxonomy): domain Bacteria; phylum Chloroflexota; class Dehalococcoidia; order UBA2979; family UBA2979; genus UBA2979. The sequence continues at coordinate 3,173 of CAXGQC010000012.1, forward strand.
GCACACCAGGCTTTCTCATGTCCTCATATGCGTTATTGCAAGAAAATCCCAATCCGACTGAGGAAGAGGCTCGGTTCTGGCTGGCAGGTAATCTCTGCCGATGCACAGGATACGATAAAATTATTGAGTCGGTTCTCACAGTTGCAAAAGGCTAGTTCACTAAACGAAAGTTACTAAATCATTCGAGGAGAAAATCATGGTCGCTACAGATAAGCCGAAATACAAAATTATTGGTACTCGTCCTGCTCGTCCGGACGGAGTGGATAAAGTAACGGGCCGAGCCCAATATGGGGCTGATCTCAAACTTGAAGGCCTGATATATGGAGCCGTTCTCAGGAGCCCCCACGCTCATGCCATTATCAAAAGTATTGATACAACAAAGGCTGAAGCCTTGCCAGGGGTACACGCCGTAGCAACCAATGCTGATTTCCCCGGTTCCGATGAAGTAGCAGAAATGAAATCGACACAATGGAGGGCTCTGGAACCAGGAAAGGCAAACGAAAGATGGGCTGCCGACAACATCCTTGCTGGTCCGAAAGCACTCTACCATGGTCATGCCATTGCCGCGGTTGCAGCTGATGATATGCATATCGCTCAGGATGCTCTAGATCTCATCGAGGTCGAATATGAACTCCTTCCGCCAGTAGTTGATGTGCAAGATGCCATGCAAGAGGGCTCACCGATCCTCCACTCAGATCTCAGAACTGGTGTGAGGGCTGCGGGAGTAGATACCAAATCTGATATTGAAACTAACCTTGCGAGTCACATGAGACTCGAACGCGGAGACATCGAAGAGGGATTCAAACAAGCCGATATCACTATTGAACGGGAATTTACAAGTTCCCAATTCCACCAAGGCTATATTGAGCCTCAAAACGCTGCTGCATGGTGGAGTATGGACGGACGATTGAGTGTCTGGACATCCACACAGGGTGCTTTCTCTGCTCGTGATGCGACCGCAGAAATTCTCAAAATTCCTGTCTCGGACATCAAAGTAACACCAATGGAAATCGGGGGAGGATTCGGCGGTAAAATTCCGATCTACCTCGAACCAATCGCGGCAGTGCTCTCGAAAAAAAGCAATCGCCCGGTAAAGATGTGGATGGATCGAGAAGCTGTCTTTCAGGCAACTGGACCAACCGCTTCCTCCTATAGCAAAGTAAAAATTGGTGTTACTAAGGATGGGAAGATTACTGCAGCTGACTGCACCTTTGCAATGGGTGCTGGTGCATTTCCTGGTTCGCCAGTTGGAGCCGGCGTTCAGTGTGCTTTAGCTCCGTATTCTATAGAAAACCAAGTAGTTGATGGACTTGACGTTGTTTTGAATACTCCAAAAACTGCTGCTTACCGTGCCCCAGGGGCACCCGCAACAGAATACGCAGTCGAATCAGTAATCGACGAGATAGCAGAACAGCTCGATATGGATCCAATCGACCTAAGACTGGCGAATGTTGCTGAAGAAGGTGATAGGAATTCATCTGGCACACCTTGGCCAAAAATTGGTGCTAAGGACGTGTTAGAGGCCATGAAAAGCCACCCTCACTACCTCTCAGAGATTCAAGGGGAAGATGTGGGCCGAGGGATAGCCGTTGGATTCTGGTTCAATGGCGGTATGGAATCTTCGTCATCCGCAAGAGTAAACAAAGATGGTTCAATAGCTCTGATTATGGGTTCCACTGATATCGGCGGAACACGAGCCTCCATTCCGATGCAAATGGCAGAAACCTTGGGTGTAACCTATGAACAAATTGCACCACAGGTGACCGACACTGATTCCGTCGGTTATACAGCGGTTACTGGGGGGTCCCGAACAACATTTGCAGGAGGCTGGGTTGCTTATGAACTTGGCCAAATGATTAAGAGCGAGATGAAGGAACGGGCAGCAAAAATATGGGATGTGGATAGTGGCTCTATCTCCTATACAGATGATGGAGAAATCGTCGGTCCAAATGATAAAGATGGTAATGAGCAGAAATTCTCATTCAATGAGCTCGCAGGAAAACTGCAGTCAACAGGTGGTCTAATTGCTGTATCAGCGTCTTCCTCTCACACGACTCAAGGTGCTGCATACGGTGGACATATCGTCGACCTGAAGGTTGATAGGGATACCGGCAAGGTCGAAATCCTCAGATACACCGCAGTCCAGGATGTGGGTACTGCCATTCACCCTAGTTATGTCGAAGGACAGATCCAAGGTGGTGTTGCTCAGGGTATCGGAATGGCTCTCAATGAAGAGTATTACTATGACGATGATGGACATCTCATGAATGGCTCATTCCTCGACTATAGAATCCCAGTGGCAAACGACTTACCAATGCTGGATGTGGAACTCGTAGAAGTGCCTAACCCTGGTCATCCATATGGTGTTCGGGGTGTTGGTGAAGTGCCTATCGTCCCGCCACAACCAACCATTCGGAATGCGATGTATGACGCAATTGGGGTGCGCTTCTATCACAACCCAATGTCTCCTCGTCGTGTTCTCGACGAACTACTCTAAACACTAGATTTGGTAAATCAAGTGGATGATGCAGACTCAAACGAGAAGGTAGTGGTCTTTCTGCCCGCACATATGCGTGGGCAAGCAGCAGATCGTAGTGAGGTTTTTGCTGAGCCAGGGAGCTTGATGGATATAATTATGTCCGTCGTGCAACAATTTCCTGATTTAGAATCTGACCTTCTACGGGGTATCCAAGAACGTGATATCGCGATTGCTATCGACGAATTAATTACTGAAAATGACCCCACTACACAGGTTAAGGCTGGTTCAGAAATCAGACTTCTTCCAGCAATAGCAGGCGGATAAACACGTATTACTTAACTGCAGGTATAACAACTTCCGCGAAGGCCTGAAGTGCGTCCCAATCAATAGGCGGACGAATGGCTATTGAAACTCGTTGTGCACCAGTCTCGGCAAAATGCTGAATGCGATCGATAGCCCGTTGAGGCCCACCAATTATCGTTCCCCCACGCTGCTCTGGACGCGAGCCGAAAAGTGCCGCTCGTTCCTTTTCGATACGTTCTCCATCAGCTTCGGTAGCTCCCATATGCATATGCAGGTTTATCGATCGCTCCACGCTTGTTGGATCTCGATCTTCTTTTTCACACCACATATCAAGCACACCCGAGAGACGTTCAAATTCTTCCAGATGGATATATGGAACATTCCAACCGTCAGCATATCTCGCTGCTAATCGAAGCGTACGCTTCTCACCTCTACCACCGACCACTATGGGTATAGGATTTTGGATGGGTCTAGGATGGAGTTTTACATCGGCCACACTATAGTAATTCCCAGAAAATGACATGCCGTCACCCTGATACATACCCTGGATAATCTGGATCCCTTCTTCCAGGCGATCGAGACGCTCCTTGACGGACGGAAACTCGTAGCCAAACGCAGTGTGCTCTTCCGAGTGCCAGCCTGCGCCAAGTCCCAGCTCAATGCGTCCATGACTGAGATGGTCAATAGTAGCTATAGATTTAGCTAACAGAGCCGGATTACGATAATTCATACAGAATACGTGTGTTCCTAATCGGACATTCTGTGTCTCAACTGACATCGCACCGAGTAGGGCTACTGCTTCGTATGTATCGCTCATTCCATCTATCGGTGGTGCTTCATAAAAGTGGTCCCAGCAAGACAGGAAATCGAATCCATGCTCATCAGCAAATCGCCATAACTTTCGAAGCTCATCGGAGGAGATATCTTGCTGACCTGCATGCAAACCTATTTGAACCATAATTACACCACCCCTATTGCTCATCCATTAGGAAACAGCCAGCTCAGCCATCATAGAAGCAACCTCATCAGCAGAATATCCGAGCAGTTCTGTCAACACATCCATCGTGTCCTCACCTAACATCGGAGCTCCTCGTTCCATTCGCCATCGCGCCTGAGAGAAGGTCACCGGATATCCCTCATACGGGAGAATACCCATTTCCGAATGAGGTGCTTCTTGATAGAAGCCTCTCTCTGCAAGTTGGTCATCCCTCAGCATTTTGTCATCAGTTCTCTGACAGACACCAGCCGGCACCCCTACATCTTGCAATGCGTACATTAACTCAAAACAATCCCAGTCCCGAACACACTGGTCGATTGCTTTGTTCAAATCCTCTTGATTACGAACCCTTAAATCGTTCGTTGAAAATTCTTCGCGATCCAACAGAGTGTCTGCCTTGAGTACCGAACGAAGCGCATCCCAATGTGATTCGTTCTCCGCTGCTATAGCAATCCAACGATCCTCATTTTGTTCGGGTTGTGATTCCGGTGCAAGGTCATCCGAAGCGCACCTAAACACTCCATGCGGAGCAACCGCCGGCCACCTTGAACTGTTACCAACACGACTATAGCTTCTGTCATTCACCTGATAATCGAGAATCGGAACCCCTGTCAGTACCATTCCCGTTTCGATCTGAGACATGTCCACAAATTGTGCTTCGCCGGTCTGTTTCCGGTGCCACAGAGCCATCATCATAGCGATCGCACCGTAGAAACCTGCCGTGTGATCAAGATAGGAGTAACCCCACCCTGCTGGCGGCTGATCAGAAAACCCGGACATATATGTACTACCTGAGACAGCTTGAGCGGTCGGTCCCCAAGTGACATAAGACGAATCACGACCAAGGTGTCCATAACCCGAACAGGACACATAGATGATATTGGGGTTCAGTTCCTGAAGTCGCTCCCATGAAAATCCCATTCGGGCAAAGGCACCCGCGCTAAAGTTTTCAATCACAATATCGGATTTTGAGATCAATTCCTCAACAACTTTTCTTCCGTCCGGATGATTCAGGTTAGCCTGAATACCCTTCTTATTTCTATTGAAATCACTATGAAATCCACTCCCGTTGTAACTGGGTTTATCCGGATCAATCTGCAAACCGAGTCTAATAGAATCAAGATGCGATTCATTTTCGACTTTGATAACTTCCGCGCCAAGATCAGCCATAATACGGGTAGCCTGTGGGCCAGCAATTATCCAAGAAAAATCACATACGCGAACACCGTTCAAAGGTAATGGAAGCTCATCATTATTCATATTTCGATCCTTGCCTGCAGATTATCATTCCACGCCGTTTCTGTGGACCCAAGCAAAGATTATCGAACGTCAATAACCTCTTTGCCAAAATCTTCAATTAATGTTCTGGCCGTATGACGGTCTGTGGCTGACAAGGCAACGTTATTAACTCCGATAGCCTCTAACTCATCCAACCGCTCATTGACGTGCCGAGGAGTTCCAGTGAGAGTCCGCGCAAGGACATCAGGTGCAACAAATCTGTCTTCACCTGGTTTCAGATATACGAAATGTCCTTCGTGCACATCCAAATACCTGCGGTCCTCAGGAGTCACATCCGATCTCTTTCTTCCGTACTCCTTTATATATTGGTTGTATTCTCCGGCCAAATCAGGATTCTCCATTCCCAGGTGTGATCCAGGCCCAAAGGATCTTTCCCACATTGCGTGGACACCAGGGGTCAAGGTTGGCCCGACGCTCTGAATAACGCGTTCACTTGATAGTGTTTCTCCATCGTGCAAAATACATGCTGACGTAAGTGCAACGACATATGGCTTATAACCGGTACCCCCAAATTCATCGAACGTGTTCCCAACCTTCTCGGCCGCCTGATGAATCAATGGGAGACCACGGGGAACTCCTGCACCACCGCCTGTAGTAATCCAACCATCTGAAATCTCACCGACTATAGACTGTCCTTTGGGTCCATTCGCCGCAAGCATGACGGCTATGGGATCCTCAACATTAAAGAATTCTTCCCTACCGGAATTGGATTTCGTATGGATGAGTCGTATCCATCGCTCCTTGTCATCTTCAACAAACAGGACATCTTCTCCCGAAACCAAACCTTTCACTTGCGTGGCGTAACGTTCAAACTCGGACATGGTGATTGCTGGAAGACCCATTGTGTTACGTCCTGTATACCCAGTACCGAGTCCGATAATGACCCGTCCAGGCGCTAATTTATTTACTGTCGCCGCAGCTGCGGCAGTGACCGGAGCTAGCCTATTACTAGGTATAGCAACCAACGTCCCCAATTTTATTTTTGATGTTTTCTCTGCAGCGAGCGCCATCGTTGCCCACACGTCCGAATAAATTAGCTGTGAATCATAAAACCACGCATGCGAAAACCCTGCTTCTTCGGCAGCCTGTACCTCTCGCCATGCATCTATATACGACGGTATCCCAATGCCATAATCCATACTTTGCTCTCCTCGTGCCGGACGGTAAAATCTAAGAGTTGACGTTTCTCTCCATGCGAAGATACAGGATATTCATATGTTTAGTGAGTTTCAGAATCTCGACCGTTTTCGCACTACCCGAAAATCTTTCGGCGACCTAAATGGGAAACTTCTCCTTGCTAGTCCTTTCATGGCTGACTCTTACTTTGCCGGCACAGTTATATTCATATGCGCGCATAGCCAGTCAGCCGGTACTATCGGCTTTATTCTCAACAAACCAGTAGAAGAAAGTGCTGATCAACTGATCGAAGACTGGCTGGAACGGGCATCAGGGCCACGAATGGTATTCACAGGAGGCCCTGTAGACAGTGAAGATGTTGTAGGGGTTGTGAAGCGAACAGAGCAGTCTGCATTGAATCCAGCATTCATTCATCTCACCCCAGATGTAGATGCCGTCGATCTAGATGATCTTTCCGCTGGCGACTTGAATACCGGGACGCCGTTCAGAATTTTTGCGGGCTTTTCTGGTTGGTCTCCTGGACAACTGGAGGCGGAAATTCATTCTGAGGGCTGGATGATTGCTCCCGGAAGCATCGATGATATTTTTGATGATGACCCAAGCCAATTATTCGGCAAAGTGCTCCGCAGGCAGCCGGGGGGACTCACAGAATATTATCCCGTTGCAGCCCTCGACATGAACTAGTTCTCGACTGAGTAACTGATCTGCAAGAAAAACGCTATGCTTTGGACACAATAATCGCAAAAGGGGGAAAACTATGGGAGAAATGATTACCTATCCAGCCAACGGACATGACGGAACTGGCTACCTTGCCCGCCCGGAGGGACAGGGGAATGGCAAAGCAGTCATAGTGATTCAGGAATGGAACGGTCTGAATGAACATATAAAAGATCTAGCCGATCGATTCGCTGGACAAGGATATATTGCACTTGCCCCCGATCATTACCATGGCGTGATTGCTGCGGAGCCTGACGAAGCAGGAAAAATGTTCATGGCGCTGAATATCTCGGAGACTGAGCAGGAACTCAGGGGCGGAATAGACATGTTACATGCCGAAACTGGTAACCCTGTAGGAGTCACAGGATTCTGTATGGGAGGGGCGTTGGCCTTGTTCGCAGCTTGCCAGAATTCAAACAAAGTCGGTGCTTGTGTAGATTTTTATGGTATCCATCCCAACGTCGAATATGATTGGGATTCACTGACCGCACCTGTGCTTGGACTGTGGGCTGAACATGACGATATGGTGAATCCACAACTAACAGGGTTTGCCGAAGCCTTGGCATCTAGACAACATAATTTCCATTTCAAGACCTACCCAGGCACAGCGCATGCCTTCTTCAATGACACCAATACTGAGGGGCATGACGTAGAGGCTAGTGCCGACGCATGGGAACTTACATTGGAATGGTTTGCAAGGTATTTGTAGTCTACCCTAGCTCCATTACGAGAAGATACGGTGGAGTGCAGGAGCTCGATGACTAATACTCAGGACCGATCAATAATATTGATACTCGCGGCGGGTCTGATTGCACTGATCGGGCCAATCGTACGGTTCATTTTCCCGTTATTTGGTCTCGACTTGGGCACAATAGCGGAAACGACATGTTTTGGCATTGCTATTCTAGGAGCCGCGTTTCTATTGTCTTGGACAACGGAAGCAGCAGAGGTAGACATCTCTAAAGGTTTGGCCGTTGCAGTCTTAGCCTTCATAGCAGTACTGCCAGAATATGCGGTCGATGCCTCCATTACCTGGCGGGCGGGAAAGGACCCCGAAGTTATAGGTCTCGCCGTCGCAAATATGACTGGGGCCAACCGGATACTAATAGGTCTCGCCTGGCCTATGGTGTTCTTCATTTTTTGGTGGTCTATTCGTAAGGCACGGACAATATCCAACCCACAACACGAACAGATATCTCTCCAGATGCCTGGCTCCATTTCAATAGAATTATCCTTACTCGTCGTGGCAACAATCTACTCCTTCCTTCTTCCATTAAAAGGCGGAATTAGTGTTATTGATGCCGGTATATTATTTTCGATATTTGCTTATTATCTTTATATCATTGGTCGGCAAGACCCTGAGGAGCCGGATCTTATGGGTCCAGCTCGATTGATAGGCTTGCTCCCAAAAACACAAAGACGGCTCTCACTCGTTATGCTTTTCTTATTTTCGGCCATCATAGTCATCACCGCTGCAGACCCTTTTGCTCAGGGACTAGAACACACCGGGGAAGAACTGGGTATCGACAAGTTCCTTCTCCTCCAATTTGTCGCACCGTTCGCATCGGAAGCTCCCGAGTTTTTGGTCTGCGGTATCCTTGCCGCACGAGGACATGCGGCACTTGGAATGGCAGCGCTAATTTCCTCGAAATTAAATCAATGGACTCTGCTCCTTGGAAGTCTACCCCTAGTCTTCAGTGCCTCAACTGGTACTGTCACTGAGCTTCCATTAGAAGGTAGACAACAGCTTGAGTTATTCCTTACAGCAGCTCAAAGCCTGTTTGCTGTGGTGCTATTTGCAAATTTGAAACTGACTGTTCGGGGAGCGTTCGCCCTCATGGTGCTGTTTTTAGTTCAGGCAGTTCTTCCTTTCGATTCGGTTCGTCTCGCGGTTGGCATCTTCTATTTAATTCTGTCAGCTGGACTTATATTCCTCAGACGAAACGATATTCAAAGCCGTGCAAAGGAATTTCTACGTGAAGCACGAGGGCAGACTCAGGGTTAGGTGATTTCTCATTCCTGATATGTGCAGATTGACCAGTTGAGCACTTTGCATGGTTTAATTGAAGAATGGACCAATCGTCATCTGGCTTCAACATTACAGATCAGCAATTTCTGCAAGGCTATTGGGAGACTACACTCTGGAAGCCACAGATCGTTGCTGACAACGTTCTGACAGGAATATACCTCGCAGATGCCTCGTATCGCTCTGCCCTTGCGGTCTTAATGCTTCAGGAATGTGTCGAGTCTGCTAGAAGACTAGCGACTATCGTTCTTGGTCTAACAAACTCCTCCGGCAACCTGGCTCAATATCTCAGGGAACCGCTGGCTGGTGCAACCGGTTGGAGAAGTATGGTGGATATCATTGAAAACAGATCTAGCGCCGAAGAGCTAATAGAAATGCTGCATCTCAACTTTCAAGCCGAGCAAAGTGTGAATGAATTACTAGATACACGAGGGCTGATTCACTACGCCGTTCCAATTTCACTTTATGAGGCAGGATTACCTAGCGTAGTCATTCACCCCGCATCAAACGACAAGTCAGATCTTGTGCTGCAGAATCAGGATCGAAACAGATCACCGGTTAGTGCGACTATACCCTTGGAGGAAGAACAAATTGTCGCACTTGGAGATGCTACCGGTGACTTTGTAACTTGGAGCAGAGATTTCCTTGGCGTATTCCTCGATATAGCGGCGAGTGAAAATTAAAATTAAGCCCTCGACCGCAAGGTAGACAAGGCTACACCGGCTGCAACGGATACATTCAATGAAGTGACAGTATTGCTATGATTTTCTATACGTGTCAGCACGTCGCATGCTTCCCGGGTCAAACGTCTCAGCCCTTTTTCTTCATTTCCAAGCAACACAAGCCAAGGCCGATCAGCGTTCAGTGTATCCAGATTACTTTCTGCCTCTTCGGCAGTTCCAACAACCCAGACGTTCATAGATTTAATGGTTTCAAGAGCCTTAGCAAGATTAGGTGGCTGACTCAAAGGTAAAGCTTCTAATCCTCCCGCAGCCACGTCGTGAGAAATTGAAGTGATTGGTGATGTACGATCTCTTGTAATAATCATGCCGCGAGCTCCAAAAAACTGAGCGCTTCGAGCGATCGCACCTATATTCCGAGCATCTTGGACCCCGTCTACTCCTATCCAAATGTCTCCTTCTTTCGGGTCACTAAACATTTTGCTTATTGATATGGAAATTCTCGGTTTGATATGCAGCTCCCCAGCCGAAAGTCGCACATCACTGGTCTGCAACGAGAATTCTCTCTGTGCAATGTCGATCCCGTGGCTTTCCGCCAGATCAATAATGTCACTCCACACCCTGGACTGTGCGGCATTTTTTGACACACGCAGTTCATCCACATCAGTCGGACGAACCTTGAGAGCGGTGAGGATTGAATGGGGATTCCTCAGCTGAAGGGATTCACCAGCATCTATATGACCCAGCACTGATTTATGGGGCGGTTTTTTTTTGGACCGGCGCTCACGCTTAAGCGGCACGAATCACGCTCCTTCTCTGAATCAGACGCTTAAATAGTGCAATACTAATCGACCTGTATTACTGGAAGCTGAAACACCGAACCTTCATCGATCACTGACGTAATTTGACTTTCGGGTATTGAAAATTCGGAAAGTATTTCCTTAGAGTGCTCGCCTATTATGGGAGCGGTACCTCGAGCGCGACTTTCGAGTCTGGAAAAAAATATTGGAGAGTCGACTGCTGAGACCATCCCAGCCACAAGGTCTTCCTGTTCGGTAATCATCTTCCGTTCAGCAAAGTGAGGATGCTTGGCCGCCTCAAATGCGGTGAGGCTTATTCCGTAAGGTGCTCCTTCGGAATCCATCCGATCAGCAATGTCACTAGAGCTTAATTTACCCACCCAATCAGACACTTGAGCATTGGCGGCAGGACCAGATTCTGGCATAGGGCTTTCATCTCCAGTCAGCGCTCTGGAAATCCTGGCCCAGTTACGTGCGTTGCCGATATTAATGGATATCATCTTGCCGTCAGCCGCTCGATGCAGTGGGTGACGAAATGACTGGTAATCCTCCTCTTTAAGTCCGTTGAGTATCGGCTCCATCACCGAATTCATCATTTGAAGCTGAGAGTCCATCAGGCTCACATCAACGACTTGTCCCTTACCGTCTTTCTCTCTGGAATACAGCGCAGCAAGAATTCCAGAGAACGCGTTGGAACCTGTAACCAGATCTGCAACTGTCACCCCAGGGGCAAATACTTCGTCCGTGTTAGCCGCCTCCTGCTGCACCCACAGCCAACCGGCTTCAGCATGAGCAGTAGCACCAAATGCTCGACGCGACGAATCCTGCCCAAAGCCCGACAGTCCTGCGTATATCAACCGAGGGTTTAGTTCCAAACACGACTTCGGTCCGAATCCCAATGTATCCATTACACCGGGTTTGAAATTTTCCAATACTACGTCTGTTTTAGACAATAAAGTTCGTATAAGTTCCTTCGAAGCAGGCGCTTTCAGATCAATAGAAAGTGACCGTTTACCGAGATTATTAGTGATGCCCCCAGCTGTCCGAAGTGTCGCTGCCTGCTCTCTCGTGATAGAGCCTGTTTCATCGACTTTTCCCTTAGGAATTTCATCAATTTTTATAACATTCGCACCTAGATCAGCAAGCATTCGAGAGCAGTAAGGACCTGCCACCACGCGGGTAAAATCTAGAACAACTATGTCCGAAAACATTTGGTTACCATCCTCTTCCGTAATTAGAGATAGCCCATTTGCTTCGCTTCGTGCGTCAGTTCGTCTCTGAACTGGGGATGAGCGAGTCCTATAATTGCCTTTGTGCGTTCAGGTATGCTTTTACCCTTCAACTGTGCAGCACCAAATTCAGAAACGAGATAATTAACTTCCATACGAGGAGTGGTCACCACAGCTCCTGGTTTCAGAACTGGTACCACGCGTGAAAGAGTTCCACTTTTAGCTGTAGAGTAAAACGCTACAATCGACTTGCCACCGGAGGAATCAAATGCACCACGTGCAAAGTCATGTTGCCCTCCCGTGCCGCTGTATTGCAACGTCCCGATCGATTCAGAACAACATTGTCCCGTAAAATCAACTTCAATAGTCGAATTCACTGATACCAACGAGTTGTTCCTTGCGATGTTCGGTGGGAAATTCGTATAGGAAACTGGCCTAGCTTCGATTACTGGGTTGTCATCCAGAAAGTCATACATTCTTCTACTACCGGCAGCGAACGCCCACAAAGCCTTACCTGGATGGAAAGTTTTGTTCGATCCTGTCGCTACCCCACCCTGTATGAGGTCAACCATGCTGTCCGTGAACATCTCGGTATGTATCCCAAGATCTTTATGGTTTTTCAGAGACTGAGCTACTGCATTTGGCACCCCACCAATACCTAGCTGGATCGTGGCTCCATCCGGTACCATTTCAGCGATAATTTCACCCATAGCATCATCTTCATCACGACGGGCTGGAGTTGGAAGCTCAGGAATTGGACTATTCTCTTCAACGATTGCATCTACTTCACTCACATGAATAAATGAATCACCATGGACTCTAGGCATATTTTCATTTACCTGAACAATAGTTTTCTTGGCAACGCGTGCGGCAGTACTCGTATAGTCCACAGATACACCAAACGACATATATCCATTCTGATCCATCGGGGACACGGTAGTAATACACACGTCATTCTGGATGAATTCAGATACCAGTCTCGGTACTTGATGAAAATAATTCGGAATGAAATCTGCAACACCTGAAGCCAAAAAATCACGATCACCTGCCGAGGCGTAAAGTGAATGCCAGTGAATGACGTCCCGTACTTCTTCAGCCAGCAGGTACTCACGCGTTGCCGCGAGAGGAAGCAAGGAATACATATGGAGTTCGGTCCATCTATTTTGTTTCGCACCGACATTTATTTCTCTCAGTATTGCAGGCGGTTCAGCGAATCCAATAGTCTGGATGATGTGAGAGCCGTCAGGTATCAGACCCACAGCTTCCTCGGCACTTTGCAGTTTTTCCTTATACAGTTGTTCCCAGTTGTTAGCCATAACTCCCCCTATACAGAACAGCTAGACAAAATTAGTCTTGGCGAATTGTAACTGACTATAGTTACTGAGGTGAAACGGAAATACCAGGGTTTTTTTTTGAAGTGCATGAGTAGTAACCTGTTGCTAGATATTTTAGGGAAAAATCATGACCGAGACGTCAGCCAACGATAGTTTTTTAGATGATATCGGACTTATAGCGCCGCTCTATGATCTCGACTTTCTAGCCTTCCCTCGAGAAGACATTGATTTCTATAAATCCTTAGGCGAAATATACGGGCCGAACATACTGGAACTTGGAATCGGCACTGGACAGATTGGTTTAGCACTTGCCGAGGCAGGTGCTAATGTCACCGGTGTAGATATCTCAGCAGAGATGTTAGAAATTACTGCCAGCAACGCTCAGGAAAATGACATAAAGATTGAGCTTGTATGCCAGGACATGCTGGACCTCAAACTCGATTCGAACTTCGGTTTAGTCTGTGCGCCGATGGGCACCATTCAACATTGCCAAAACATCGAAGAGGTTGTGAGGATGTTCTCTACAATCGAACAATATCTTGCTCCGGATGGTATCGCAGTTATTGATGCTGATTCGCCTAACCCAGACGATTTTTCACCGCCACCGCTACCTCCAATCCAGCACTGGTCGCAGTTCACCCACTTAGGAAGTGACAATTTGCCTTCTCAAGTGACCAAAACTGTTGTGATCGAACCAGAGCCCGCGACTTCAAGAAAGCACGTCACCTGGCACTATGACATTGCGACGATCGGAAATAATGAGAATCAGGTTCATGGCGCAGGATTGCTGTCTCGTGTGACCGTCGAATTCTCTCTCTTAACTATCACCAGAAACGAAATGGAACTCGCTGCGCGACTAGCAAATCTTGAAATTATCGACACCTTCGGAGACTATGACTTAAATGACTATGGGGAAGGAGTAAGACTCATAGCATTACTCCGAAAAAATAGTAAGTAGATTCGACCTCTTCCGAATGCAAGTAGAAAGAAAAATGAACGATATAGAAATTGCATTAGATGCGATGGGTGGTGATTACGCCCCGGTGAGCACCATTGAAGGCGCTCTGATGGCGCTCGACCAAGGAGTAAGTACCACGCTGGTTGGCGATGAAGATGTCCTGAGGGAGCATCTGCTGAAGAGGAATGCTCTCAATCAATTTCAAATTATCCACGCATCAGACGTCGTTCCAATGGACGAGCATGCAGCTCTATCTGTACGTAGAAACCGAAATACTTCACTTTGGGCCGGAGTGGAGGCTTTAAAAACGGGTACAGTATCAGGCTTCATCTCGGTTGGTAATACGGGTGCCGCGATGGCTACCGCCCTTGCAGGCCTGGGGCGATTACCAGGGATCGAAAGACCAGCTCTCGGAGGTGTCCTGCCAACAGTGGATGGGAAGCAGGTTATGTTTCTGGATATAGGAGCCAATGCCGATGCCAGACCGTCGCAGTTAGTCCAGTTTGCACATATGGGTACCGCATATATGCGGTCGGTATTCAATATTGACCAGCCCAAAGTTGCGTTGTTATCAATCGGCGGCGAAGAAACAAAAGGCTCCAATCTGGTGATCGAAACCCATCAGCTCTTAAAGGAAGCCACTAACTTAAACTTCGCCGGAAATGTTGAAGGTCATGAAATTTTGAGTCGTGGAACGTCGATCGGGGGTGTCGATGTAATTGTGACTGATGGCTTCACCGGCAATATGTGCCTAAAGCTTGCTGAGGGGGTTATAGGGACTCTTCTCACTTCCGTACGGAATGAAACCGATAAAAGTATTAGGGCTAAAGTCGGAGGACTGTTATTGAGCCCCGCTCTGAAATACACGAGAGATCAGCTAGATTATCGCCGACATGGAGCAGTCATGATGCTGGGAATACGACGTCCTGTATTTATTGGACATGGCCGGAGTGACGCTACAGCGATCGCATCCGCGTTGGTAACCGCTGACAACGCTGTAAGACAGGGACTGACAGAAGCACTCCAAAAACAAGCTGAATCAATCACCTAAGTTTGAACCATCAGCGGTCAGCCGTGTTACCCTATTGTGAATTAATAAACTATCAATCGTTACGGAAACGAGGCAGAAAATGGCAAAACCTTCAGACACAAGTGATAACACCTTCGAATCTGATGTACTTCAGAGTGATCTTCCTGTGCTCGTTGATTTTTGGGCACCGTGGTGCGGACCGTGTCGAATGGTAGCCCCTGTCGTGGAGGAGCTGGCCGATGATTACGACGGCCAAGTAAAATTTGTAAAATTGAATACCGACGAGAACCCAATGGTGGCTAGTCAGTACGGCATACGGAGCATCCCAACCCTACTTATCTTCAAAGGCGGAGAACAAGTAGGCCAAGTAGTTGGATTTAGACCGAAGTCTGATTTGGAATCAAATCTCAAGGATGCGATCGCTTAGCTAGTCAGCCCTTTTTCCCTTTTCGATTTTCTTACCTCGCTCTTCCTCGAGTCGACCGAGTGCTCGGCCTAGATCAGGGTTGGGATCCTTGCGTAACCCATATGCCTGACGCCCTTCATGGTCCTCTGGCAAGTATTCTGTGATGGGAAGACCTTCCTCATCGCAAAAAAGCAGTCAGTGACAGTACTTCCAGCGCTGCATTTCTTCACATGGGCAGATCCACGACTTCTTTTTGATTTCTTCTTCTTTATCTTCAAAAAACATACAGGGACACAATTGTTTGCCGGTCTCATCTATATTCTTAGCAAGTCCTATGACCAAAAAGTCCGTAATTTCTCTATTTGGATGTAAAAACGTTCCTGACTTGCCAGCAAAATTCTCGACAAATTTTTCCATCTTGGCGACATTATCAGTACTTGCCTGAGCTCGATCCTCATCGGTCGGTTCGTCCAACTTATACTCTTCGGAATTATCGTCTGACATCTTCACTCCTGAGGTCGAATTTTAACATGCCCTTTAGCTGAAAATACTACTTTCTCATACCGTAACTAAGGTAACATCTATGTGGGAGTGGATAGTGTCCGGTGGCGCTCGCGGTCTTCAAAACCGTTGTGAGGCAACGTCGTTGTCTTAGGTGGGTTCGACCCCCACGCATTCCCGCCAACCTTAGTCTTTTGGCTCTGAACAGTCGCCTGACTCCGAACTGGAGTCGTCAAACCTCAGTCAGCAACCAACCTCACCATCATTGCCACAGCATGTCGACAGGGTCCGGGCACGTTTAGCGTAGTTTCTTGTAACCTGCCATACCTTCGAAAAAAACGGATCTTCAGACTCCTGCCAATTCATTATCCACGCGCGTATATAGTCCGAGGGAGTTAGCTGCTTATCACTCATTTTCAAGCCCTCCAAATCTGTTATTCTCTAATAATAGCTTGGAATAGTCCCAGCAACCATCTATTGTAGCTGGGATGAGAATTGTTACGTTTTCATGACAAATATGTTTCAGATATGTTACAATATGTTTTAGAATGATATGAATGCAAGGAGGTTTTAATGAAGCTGATTATTGGGTACATTAACCCGTTTAAGCTTGATGATGTGGTAGAAGCCGTGAAAGAAGCGGGAGTGAGTGGATTGACCTCGGTGGAGGCCCAAGGCTTTGGGAGACAAGGTGGTCATACGGAAACCTATAGAGGGGCAGAATATGAAGTCAATTTGGTGCACAAGGTTCGTATCGAAACCTTGGTTGACGACGATGTCGCGAGTGAAGTCGTAGAAGCCATAGAAACTTCCGCTCGGAGCGGTTCCATCGGAGATGGAAAAATTGTTGTCCTAGACATAGAAGATGCCGTAAGAATTAGAACCGGTGAACGTGGACGAGATGCAATATAACCCCCACCGGCCCGTCGACTGACTAATACCGACGGGCTGGCCTTCGCCTGTTAGAAGCGATCCTATTACCCTTTTTCAAAACATTATTTGAGAGGGTACGAAGTGCAGGTAATTAGTTTCGACATCGATGGCACGCTCGAAGTGGGAGATCCACCAGGAAAAATCTCGCTCGCACACGTTGTTGACGCCATCGACAAAGGGTTTGTGGTAGGCAGTTGCTCTGACAGACCATTGAGCTACCAACGTGCCCTATGGAAAGAGCACGGAATCCAAATGAAATTCACCGTATTGAAACAGAATCTTCACGAAGTCCGGCTCAAATTTCCAAAACATTCCTACTTACACATTGGTGATACGGAGGTAGATGAAATGATGGCCAAGAATGCAGAGTTCGATTTCGTTCATTCCATAGACGATGATGTAATTGACTATCTCAGCAAGTTAGGCATTTCAGGAGACTGAGGCTCTCGGTAGTCTTTCGAGTATGGTTGAAGGCCAAATCTTGGGGGCACGTGATGACTGACAATAAATATCAAAAGGAAACCAGACTCGTTCGGTCTGGCATGGACCCATGGGATAATGAAGGTATACCCAACCCACCCGTTTATCACGCAAGCACAATCCTGAAACAAAGTAATACCGAGCATCTTGAATCGAAGTCCAAATATGACTATGGACGAACGGGAACACCCACTAGTAATTCACTTCAGATTGCTCTAGCCGAACTTTATGGAATGGATGGCTCAGTTCTAACGTCGTCGGGACTAGCTGCAATAACCACGGCCACTTTGGCATTTGTATCCAGTGGTGCTCACTTACTAGCTTCGGACTCAATTTATCAGAGTGGACGCCGATACCTTACGGAGACTCTTCCGAAATTCGGCGTCGAGGTAGAATTTTTTCCTCCAAGGATTACTCCTCAAGAACTCAAGAAACTCATACGACCGGAGACCGCACTCATTCATTTCGAATCACCAGGATCAATGACTTTCGAGCTTCATGACCTGCCAGCTCTCACCGCTGTGGCGCGCTCCGCTGGAGTGCCTACTATGCTCGACAATACTTGGGCAACGGCATTAGGACTCGATTGCGTAGAGATGGGAGTCGATGTAGTCGTTGAGGCACTCACCAAATACGTTGGCGGACATAGTGACTTAATGATGGGGGCAATCGTCGCTAACGGACCTTTCCTCGACAAGGTCAAATATGAAGCTTTTCAACTCGGCCAGTGCAGCGGGCCGGACGATATATATTTGGCTACACGCGGACTCCGTTCGCTCCATCTGCGCCTCGATAGAAGTATGCAGTCATCATTACAAATTGCTGAATGGCTCTCCGAACAACCAGAGGTCTCAACTGTTATCCATCCTGCGAGAAAAGACCACCCGGACCATATGATCTATCAACGAGATTTCAAGGGAGGAGCAGGACTGTTTTGCTTTGAGCTTAAAAATCAGCCGCAACATAGTATTGACCGACTTATTGACTCTCTGGAATTATTTGGCATAGGTTCGTCCTGGGGAGGGTTCGAAAGCCTTATACAACAAGGACGGATCAACGAGCATCGGAGCTTCGATTACCCGATTGGGCCGCTCATTCGTGTCGCGGTGGGTGCAGAAAATCCTGACGATCTCATCAACGACCTCAAGCAAGCGTTTGATGCTATACGAGAATAGTCTGCTTAATGCACACCTTCCTTCGTGAGCAGTGCTGGAAGTCCTTGCATACCGCGCAGGTAATTCATCTCACCTCTATGCCCATTGAAATGTCCCAAAAGATGCAGAGATATCGAGTGAGAAACAGTCTCGGTGTGGTCACCAAATGGATTCTCTTCGGCGAGGTCTTCGTCTGAGATACCCTCAAGATAGTTCGACGTTGTCTCCCACACGAGCGACTGATATTCCCTAAATGCAGCGATGTCTTCTATTCGTATTTTCTGAGCCTCTTCATCTGTCTGTGGATTGCCAATACCTTCAAGAGGTAGCCCTGTTCTGTTAGACCATTGCTCGTTCCAAATTGGATCTTCGTGACGGATGACACGATTAATTATTAGATCTTCTACTCGCACAGTATGCCAAAGACACCAAGCCATTGAGTGGCTACCAAAGTCAGGAACAAAATGCAGTTGTTCGTCGGATGTTGTAGCGGCATCGGCCATAGCCCGATGAGCAAATTCGAGCATTCCTTTAATATTTTCTACTGCCTGTCCCATCAAAATACCCCCCAGTGATTCAGTTAAGTCTGGCCTACACCCTAATTCAAACCTGACAGATTTACCAGTAGGTATTGCTTGTTGAGTATTTACTTGAACTGTCTATCAATAAGGAATTACCATCCCAGTAAGCGAAGTGAGGATGATATGACGCAAGAGACACTAGCTAGAGGTATTCCAGCCGAATTACTCTTTGAAGCTATCAAACGCAACGGTTTTACTGACGTAGTCGCAGTGCCTGACACACATGTCCGAAGTCTCATCACCCTGCTAACTACGACAGATGATATCCGTTTTATACAGACCGCCACCGAAGACGAGGCTATAACGCTCGCGGCGGGGCTTATAATTGGCGGGAAAAAACCACTGATTCAAATACAGCATGCCGGTCTCTACGCATGCGTCAATCATTTGCGCGGAATTGGAATCGACGGCCACTTCCCGTTGGTATTCATGATTGGATTGCTGGGTCGAGATCCTCGGAAAAGCCCTACCGAGAACTTTGGATCGATGGTGAAGTACGCAGAACCACTTTTGGATGCCCTTGAAATTCCAAGATATCTTCTAGACAGCGCCGATGACATCGAGTTATTCGACGAGGCTTGTGAGGCAGCAGTCGAGAGAAACGGACCGGTTGCTCTTCTTATCGGTGAAGCAACTTTGTAGAGAATAGTGGGTGAAAACATGAGTAATCGAATGACTGCCGACTCGGCGATAAACGTACTTTCCCGAAGACGCGACGACCAAGTCGTCGTTTCGACGATGACAATTATGGCTCCATGGACTGCCAAGGGCGCGAACGAGAGAGATCTCCGATGTGTCGGGTTTATGGGTGGTTCATCAACGCTGGGTTTAGGTGTAGCACTTGCCAGGCCCGATACGACGGTGTGGATACTAGATGGGGATGGATCGCTAGCCATGCAGCTCGGATCGTTGCTCACCATATCAAATAGCGCACCTGAAAACTTCGTGCATATAGTCTTCAACAACGGTGTATACGACACGAGTGGTGCACAACCAACTCTCGCTGCAAAAAATATGTCGTTTGCGGAGCTGGCTAAAAGCGCCGGCTATCCTCACACCTATACCTTTGATAATGCCGAGACATTCGATTCCGAATTCGACGACATCCTGGAACAGAATGGTCCGGTTCTCATCGAACTGATGACAGAACCAATCGGTAAAGGGTATGTTCCACCGAAGCATTCTGACGAGCCAGAAACACCAGCTCTCGCAAAAAATTGGCCGATAGTACAAGAATCATTATTAGCTAAAGAGTAACAAGTCAGATTGAGAGGCACATAAAATGGGTACTAAGGAAACTATGCGCACGACTTTCGCGGCGCGGGAATTCACTAATGATCCGGTTCCTGATGATGTGATTTATACAATACTTGAGCACGCCAGATTTGCTCCGAGCGGAGGTAACCGACAAGGTTGGCATACGATTGTGATTCGAGACCAACTCATGAAAAATCAACTTGCCGATCTCGCAAGAACAGGCATGAAACGCTACACGGCACAGGTAAAAAACGGGGAGAATCCCTGGAATACCATCCAATCTACGTCACTGACTCAGGAACAAATAGACAGCACAGAAATTCCTGACGAGCGCCTTGAGGTCATCACTTCGTGCCCGGTGTTACTAGCTATTGCCGTGGACCTCGGTGTAGTAGCTTCCATGGACAAGGACTTAGAAAGAGTAGGTGTTATTAGCGGTGCTTCAATTTATCCGTTCGTTTGGAACATAATTCTGATGGCGCGCGAACTCGGATACGGTGGCGCCCTCACTACATTTGTAGCTGCAGAAGAATCAAAGGCACAGAAACTCCTTCATCTTCCAGAGCATTACGCAGTTTCTGCCCTGGTGCCAATAGGCAAACCACCCAAACAACTCACGAAGCTTAGTCGCAAGCCAGTAGAAAAAATAGCTTCAAAGGAACGATTCGACGGCGCACACTTCTCAATTCCTAGTTAGTTTGAGAACAGGACCATGGCACCTTCGCCCATCTTATAGGTGGAAGTTGCAGAACGGCCGTCGCTTGTCGTGAAGGTGACTGTGGCACCCTCGTTTCCACACCCATCTTCAAGACGGAAAAACCACTGACCAGAAGCATCCGCCACTGCTGTAGTACAAATAACTCCGTTCACTGACGCCGTTACCGTTACACCTGCCGACGCGTTATTACCCCAAGGTACAAATGGTGGAAGTCCAGCCTTTGATTCGTTTGATCCCATAGTCATCCCACCATTCGTGGCAGCTACAGCAGTCGGAGCGGCTGTAGGTTCTTGCGTTGCTACCGCAGCAGCAGTAGCTGCAGCGGTAGCGGTAGCGGTAGCTTCATCAAGTTGTTTCAGTTCACCAGCAACCTTTAATATTTGTCCTACCCACAAAACATCACCAGAGACCTCAGGATTCAATGACCTCAATTGGTCGACAGTCAGTCCATATCGGGCGGCGATGGTGGTTAAATTGTCTCCTTCGACTACGGTATATTCCGAGATATCACCTTCAGGTGTCGCCACTGCTGTCGCGGCCGTAGTAGCTACCTCAGTGGCTGCCTGAGTCGCAGCCTGTGCCACCTGGGTCGCGGCTTCGGTGGCCGCCGTAGTCGCGGCAGTAGTTGCTACCGCAGCAGGTGATGCACTGTCCTTTACTTCTTCAGAATCACCGCCACAGGCGGCCAAGATGAGAATTCCGGGCAAAATCAACGACAGCAAACGATACATTATCAATTCCGTTTCTTCGCCCCGCCTACTCACATCATAGTGCAATTATATTTTCCGTAACAAATATGTTTCATGACTAGTTGCGATTTCTACGAGATTGAATTAGGTTTAGTGCTAGAAAATTGGGGGGTAGAAATGTCTGAGAGCACTAGCGATTCTTACAACATCGACGAAGTGAAGGCAAATTGGATTGGTAAGAAAACCGAAATAAGTACAGGAAGATATCCAGTTGAGTACGACCCAATCAGACGGCACTGTCACATGGTGGAAGACACCAACCCTCTGTTTCTAGATCCTGATACCGCTGCCAAATCTCAGCATGGTGGAGTCATTGCTCCTCCTGTAATGGCTGGGTACTTCGCTGGAAATGGAGCTTGGCCACATAAACCTGTCCGTGATGCACTGGCAGATGTTCCAACTCGGGGTGAAAGAAAAATCAATATGAATATTGATTGGGAATACCTAATTCCTGTAAGGATTGGTGACCGGCTAAGTTCTCAAAGGGAGCTAATTGATATTTTCGAAAAACCGATCAAGCTCGACCCAAAGGCAGTCTGGATCGTCACTGAAACTCGGATAACCAACCAAAATGATGAAATCGTTGCGATCGGCCGAAATACTTTACTGACCCACCGAACACCCGAAGACGTGAAGAATGATAATTAACAGTCCTGTACAAGCTTAGTAAATACCAATAGAATCATGACAACATTGAGGAGAGCGATAATGACTACCGTGCAAGAACAACTGTACTGGAACGACGTAAAAGAAGGGGACAACCTCCCAGAATTTGAGCTCGACCTCACGTGGACGAAAATGGTTGAACAAGTGAGTGGCTCGCAAGATTTCTACGAGGTGCATCATGACCCCGGATTTGCTCGCGAAGCCGGTCATGATGAGATTTTCTACAACACGGGTTTTACACAGGCAGCCCTCTGCCGACTACTGACCGACTGGATTGGTACCGAAGGTTGGGTACAAAAATTCAGTTTCCAGATGCGTCGGATGAATATCCCAGAAGACAAGGTGCACGTCCGAGGTGTTGTAACGTCTGTCAACGCCACAGAGGGTGACACCGGATCAGTCACACTCGACCTTTGGCTAGAGAACGACCGAATAGGTATTACCACTCCAGCAGAGGCGACGGTTCTTTTACCTGTTCGAAAATAATACATTTCGATCTATTCTGATCGGACAGCCACCCTTTTTGGGATCCATAGTGCTGTGACAACAGCACATAGGGATACCACGGAAGATATCCAAAACACCATATCAATATTCCAGATATCAGCAATAAACCCGGCTGCAAATGGACCCACAAACATTCCTAAAGCATATAGGGCCTGATATGCTCCCATCGACGTTGTTTTCGCACTAGGAGCTACAACAAGAACGGCGAGCGTCATAAGGATGAGCTGAGCCATGCCCCGACCGAAACCACCAGCAGCCTGACTTATCATCAGACTAATAGGGTCACCCAAACTAGGTATACATACGACCGACAACACCACTACAAACAGTCCACCCACTAACGCAGATCTGTAACCAAATAATTTGATACACCAAGGTGTAACAAGATATCCGAATGATGAGAAAAGAAACATCGATGCCGCGATGAGTCCATTCTCGAATTCACTTGCTCCGACTGATACTGCGTAGATAGGTACGAAGGAAAAACTCACCGCGAAAGTTACAAAATGGATCAATATTCCTATGAGAGAAACTGTCAAAAGAAGACGATTTCTCATTACGAGTCGGAAATCAGATAGTGAAAATCTATCCTCTTCAATTGGCTCTGGCTCCTGACCAGACATGAGTAGTACTGTTCCAATACTCGCGGCAATTACTCCCAGGATAAAAGTTGCTTGTCCACCAAAGTGCTCACCAACAACCCCGCCGATAAGAGTAGCCAGAACAATTCCTGACGAATTGATAAGCATTACCCAGGACATCGACTGATTAGTGCGATTAGCCCCAAAATAAGAGATATAAAGCACACTGATTGCGACCCAACCTGCTCCAGCAACCCCGGTCATAAATCTACCTACAAAGAGAATCCAAGGTGACGATGCAACCAATAGAATGAGCGCCCCGAGAAGAGAGGCTATGAACGCAGCGATCGCAAAAGGACGTCGGCGCCCTATCAAATCGGAGCCAATACCCACCGGAATGCGAAGAAGTATCTGGCCAATGGCATAGGATGAGATCACAACCCCTACCAGCGTGTTAGATGCACCCAGTTCGAGAGCACGGATAGGTAAAAAGGGGACATAGAAATATAGGGACATCCAGAAAAACAGAATCGCTACAGAAACCAACACTATATCTCGCGTCCCATGCATACCTAATAGATTCCTAGTCCAACGGATATCCTGCTAGTCGGCTTCACACCAATCGATCCGATTGGGCAATGTTCATACGTAAGAGGACTAAATGCTAGCGAATATTGATTAGGTTCGGCGGAAGAGCTACCATCTCGGAACTAACAAGTTCAGCAAACGACAGCGGTTCTAAGCAGTGAAAGGCGAACCAACATGCGATTAGCCGTAGAGTTTCCCAACGTGATATATAGAGAGGGTCCTGATGCGGTCAAGGAACTTGCTGCAGCAATCGAGTCGATCGGATTCGATCAGCTGGATATGTTTGATCACGTGGTGATGGGACATCCTAGAGAAGACAGGCCAGCGATGGCTTACCCGTCCAATATGCCAATACTTGAGGCATTGATGACTCTTTCATTTGCTGCGGCAGCCACTAGTACGATTGGATTAGGAACTGAGATACTGATCTTGCCGCAACGGCAGCCAACACTCGTAGCGAGGCAGATTCACACGCTGGATATACTCTCAGGCGGTCGCGTTCGAATTGGACTTGGGGTCGGATGGCAGGAGTCCGAGTACGAAGCGCTGGGAGTTGATTTTACACAGCGGGGCAAAATGATGGATGAGGCAATAGAGTTTATGAAGGCCTGGTGGCGCGATGACAGTGTGACATTCGACGGAGATTTCTATTCTGCTGTCGATATGACGATGGAACCGCGCTCTCCACAAGGAGCCAATATCCCCATCTGGATTGGTGGAAATTCTGAGGCTGCAATCCGACGGGTAGGTACGGTCGGCGATGGGTGGATGGCTTCGGGCTACGCCCATGATTCAGAGCTAATGAATGCAACGATTCAACGCATAAAGGATGTTGCTGAAAAAAGTGGTCGTGACCCGGAGAAACTCGGCTTCCAAGCTCAACTCAGTCCTCCTCCCCGCAACAATGACCCAGCTTCAAGGAATTTCTATGCTAATCCAGAAGATGTGGCTGGAGCTGCGGTGGTAGCCCAGGAGGCTGGATTCGACTGGGCGACAATAAACGTCACGGGAGTTTTCGTAGCTGGTGCTAGAGATCTAGGATCGATCATTGATTCATTAGGAACTCTCCACGATCGAATTCGACAAGAAGTGGGGACGTGACATATTCAGGATAGTTAAAAAAGCTAAACAATGAGAAATCCAAAAAAACGCAAAGCGAAAAAGTAGGAATTATATGACAACCGCCCCCATAACTTCAGAGAGCAAATATCAGGCAGTAGCCGGCTGGGCGAAGATCCCCCACGGTATTTGGCTCAGAGAAGCGACTTCCGTGGCCGTAGATGATCAAGACAGGGTTTATGTATTCAACCGCGGGAACGTACCCATGTTGACCTTCGACTCGGATGGGAACCTAATCAATCACTGGGGCAATAACACTCCGTATAGCGGAATGACAACGATCACGGATCCCTACGGTATCAGTCGCAAAGTCTGGGACGGGGTAGATTATGTCTGGCCTCATTCCGTGCGTGCAGATCACGAAGATAATCTATGGCTTGTAGATGTCCACACTCACACGATCACGAAAACAACCAAGCAAGGAGATGTCTTACTTCGGATTGGAACTGGAGACGCTGCGATCGAACAAAGTGGTGATCCGTTCAATAAGCCAACAGACGTTGCGGTGTCACCAAAAACCGGCGAGGTCTTCATTTCAGATGGTTATGGCAATTCAAGAATCCACCGCTACGATAAAAATGGGAATCATATCCTATCCTGGGGGGAACCTGGAGCAGACGACGCGCAGTTTAGCTTGCCTCACAATCTAGCCCTTCTTGGTGACGATAAGGTGGTGGTCTGTGACAGAGAAAACCATCGAGTGCAACTGTTCACAATAGAAGGAGAATTCATACGGAACTGGCATGCGCATAAGGCGGTGGCGGTGACTGTCGGAACAAATAACGAAATACTTGTAGCTGAGCAGGGGCCACCCCCTGTCCAATTTGGCGTACCAAATCTTGGTCACAGAGTTTCAATATTTGACGAAACAGGGGACTTAATTAATCGACTAGGTCGCGAGCTGCCTGGCGAGTCACCCGATCAGTTCCTGTGGCCACATAGCATCGCAACCGACTCCCAAGGGAGTATCTATGTCGCAGAAGTGTCCTATGTCGAAGTAGGAAGTAAACAGGATCCCGCGCGCGAAATGGTAAGCCTCAGAAAATGGGAGAGAATCAGCTAATACACAGCGGGAAATGTATTCAATTCTCTAGTGCCAATATCACATTCCTAGGTTAAAAAATGACGCAACAGTCGACTACTTCGGACCAGTACCCGTTATCAGGAGTTCGGGTACTTGATCTTGCAGACGAGCGCGCGATATATGGGGCAAAATTACTTGCTGATCTTGGTGCGACGGTGGTTAGGATTGAGAG
>CAXGQC010000013.1:0-28234 GCA_964011795.1 uncultured bacterium
TTTCGATCATTTTCTGCTTCCACTCAGCAACGGGCGTTGGAGTATTGCTTTTCGGCACGAAGACTGACCTTTCCACCAACTGAAGGCGGTGGATGTACCTCGGGCAATTCACGAATACTTCACGTGCTGTTACTCGGACAACATATTGAGCCTCTGGATATTCAGAAATCAGTTCATCTTCGGCATGTAACGTGGCGGTACCGTTCAACCTCATCCTGCTTTGGCCGTCAAAATCGACAAACAGCAGGCCGACTTCGCCGTTATCGACTATGCTTCCGGCCGTCATAAACATCCCGTTTCCGTCATATATAGGGAAAGCTATTGTTGACTCATCTAAAACACGGACGAAGCCGGGCTCTCCCCCCTTATATGAACAGTTGGCACGCCCATCTGCATCAATTGTTGCTAGAAAAAACATATCTCTGGCTTCGATAAATAACTTGTCATCACTACTAATTTCGGCGCGAACAACCTTTTCAGCCATCTGATCTGCCAGCCGCGTAGAATCTGCGTGTGTTTGAACTTGTCGTTGGCCTGCAGTGTATTCTTTTGACATGTGTCCTCCCAGTTACTTAACTAACATAATACTGATTCGTGGGAACCTCCGTTACCATGGAGAGCGAAGGGGATATACGCGCCTAGCGTGTAGGTTATAGAGGAGGTATCCATGACTGCTTCATACCAATGCATAAAGTGTCCAAGTACAGAGGCGACCACGGGTGAGATTAGGACTACTGGTTCTGGATTTTCTCGCTTTCTCAATCTTCAGAATCAGAAATACTCAGCTCTCTCCTGTGCGGACTGCGGTTACACAGAGTTTTATAAGCAATCCGGTGGTGGGCTGGCCGGAAACATTTTCGACGTGCTCACTAACTAGCTACTGCACATATAACAGAGATACTCATTTTTGCATTAATCGGAATATAGTTGTAAATATGAAGTGTTAGGTGTTACACAGCTTGTAATACCACGGGCCGTTAGTCTCGAACCATGGATTACTTCATTCGAAGACTTGTTACTCAAATGCTTCCTGTTATGTTTTTGGCATCTTTTCTGGTGTTCATGGTGGTCCGATTTATTCCTGGGGATCCTGCACTAATTGCCGCTGGCGGTGAAAATCGCATGAGCCCTGAGGCCTATGAAATTGCTCGTGAGCGACTCGGGTTGACTGAACCTTTCCATACGCAGTATTTCACATGGCTGGGAGGTATTTTCCGAGGTGACTTTGGAACTTCCATGATCAAGGGTGTCCCCGCAGCGGATATAATTTTTGGTGCTTTCCCTGCAAGTATTGAACTTACGGTGTTTGCCCTCGCCTATGGCTGGATTTGGGGTCTCACACTAGGTATTCTGGCGGCTGTCTATAGGGGGAGATTCTGGGACTATTTCGCTGCCTTGTGGACTGGATTTAACATTGGAGTTCCTTCATTTATTGCAGGACTGTTATTTTTACTTATTTTCGCCGTGACCTTGAACTGGTTCCCTGCCTCAGGGCGAGTTCCTTTCTTGTCTGATCCTCTGGATTCTTTGAGGCATGTAGCACTTCCTGCAATTGCGCTCGGGAGCATTGTGTCCGCTAATCTTTCTCGTTATACAAGACAGTCAATACTAGACACACTAACTGAGGATTACATACGTACGGCACGATCTAAGGGGTTGAGAGAGCGTACCGTGTTGCTTAGGCATGCGCTTAAACCGAGTCTTATACCAGCCGTAACTGTGATGGGACTGGAACTTGGCGGTGTCCTCTCAGGGACACTCGTTATTGAGCAGGTATTCACTTGGCCTGGTCTGGGCCGAGCTCTTGTGTCATCAGTTCGGGAACGCGATTACGTGGTTATGCAGTCGATCACTCTTTTGCTTGTCGCGATTTTTCTAACCGCTAACCTGATTACAGATTTGGTGTACGTTGCGCTCGACCCGAGAATTCGCTTGGGAACGAAAGCAGACGCTTAACCTCTACACTGAGGCTATGATTAAGCAAAATTCCACCGCAGATTTATTAGTAGGGGAGGGTTCTGATGGATAAAGCCGCCGTCAATAAGCGACCACTTCACGGAGTAAAAATTCTAGAGTTTGCCTCGATTCTGGCTATCCCATCCTGCGCGGTACATCTTTCTGACATGGGAGCTGAGGTAATCAAAGTTGAGCCGCTGACTGGTGACCCTCATAGGTATGGGATAGGACCGATACTTCCGGATGAGAGTAAAGGTTTCACCGTGATGAACCGAGGGAAGCGCAGTATTTCAGTGGATCTCAGCAGGAATGAGGCCAGGGAAATTATAGGGAAACTGGTCGAGCAATGTGACGTGGTGTTGATGTCTCTTAAGCTCTCTGATTTGGAAAAATTCGATCTGCGATACAAGGATCTCGCGAGATGGAATAACTCAATTATTTATCTGGAGCATGCTCCTTATGGGCCTGAAGGTCCGTATGGACAAGATGGTGGATATGATGTCGTTGCTCAGGGTATGTCTGGGTTGGCTTCATTGATGTCACGTGACATCGCGGGAGTGCCAGGTTCTTTAACACCGGCAGTTGCAGATATGGCTACTGGTCTAGCATCGGCACTCGCTGTGGTGACAGCTTTGCGCCACCGAGATGCAACCGGTGTGGGACAAAAGGTGAGTACCAGCTTACTCCAATCATCACTGATTCTTGCAGGAAATAGGATTCACTGGTTTGCAGCCACAGACCCGTCCGCTTGGGACCAAGCTTCTGAAGCTCTGACGAAAGCTCAGATGGAGGGCTCAGGCTTTGATGAGCAACGGACCATCTTAAATAGCATTACTAATCCGGGGGGCGGCCCGGCAACAAACACATACTTCCGCTATTACCGCGCAAGCGATAATTTTTTTGCGGTCGGTGCTCTGAGTCACGGACTGAGGGCAAAATTCTGTCGGGTGCTCGATGTGGTGGATCCTCGCACAGGTGATTTTGATATGAGCCGTCCTGAGGATTATGACAGGCTCGTAGAATTTACTCGCGAATGTGAAGATGTCATTAGAAGCCAGTCAGCCGAGTATTGGATTTCGGAGTTGCGTGCTGCAGGTGTGCCGTCAGGTCCATTTAATTTTCCTCATGAGATATTTGATGAGGAGCAAATTACGGCAAATAATTTTGTACTGAGCATGGAGCACTCGAAATTAGGTGAGTACAAGACATTCGGTACTGCAATTAAGATGGAGAAAACACCGGTTTTCCCCACCGAATCTTCACCTGGATTAGGTGAGCACACGACTGAGATACTCGCGGAATTGGATTACACGGAGGATCATATCGATCGATTAATCCAGGATAATGTAGTGATCCAGTCCGACTAATTGTTAAGAGTATTAGATTGCCGACTCTTACTCCTCCAGATATACTTCAGTCTTGGCGATCTCCCCAGATCGATTGGGTCCGGAGCCCGAAAGATGTCTCCAGTGTGAATTAGTGATGTGTCTGTTTAGGCACGCTCCGGTTAATTAGGAGACAAATATGCAGTGGAAACATTTGGTAATTTTCTTTTCTCTCTTGCTCTTCGTGGTTGGGTGTTCCGACAACGAAGAAACTGAGTCTGTTTCAAGCGAGGCGAGTGAGCCTTTCAAACTTGGACTTATATTAGTTGGTCCAAGGGATGACAATGGTTGGTCTCAGGCACATTTCGAAGGTGCTAGTCACGCCATTGAAAAAGTCGGTGGCGAAATGATAGTGGTTGATAAAGTCAATCCGGCTGATTCACCAAATATCACCGTGCCGCAAGTAGTTGACGACATGATTGGACAGGGTGCACAACTCATTATTGCCACATCAGATGATATGAAAGATGGCATTCTTGAAGCGGCTGCGGCACATCCAGATGTACCAATGATCCATGCGTCAGGGGACTCTGCATGGGCGGATGGCAAGGCATATCACAGTGAACTGCCAATGCTTGCCAACATCATGGGTAAGATGGAATACGGGAAAATGATTGCTGGCTGTGCTGCAGCTTTGCAGTCAGATACAGGTAGAATTTCGTATCTTGGGCCACTTATAAATGATGAGACAAGACGCCTAGTCAGCTCGACCTATCTCGGGGCAAAACACTGTTGGACTGAAGTTGCTGGAAAATCAGCTTCGGATTTGAAGTTCAATGTTAATTGGATTGGCTTCTGGTTCAATATTCCCGGAGTAACACTTGACCCGACGGTGGTTGTAAACGAATTCTTTGCATCTGGAAGTGATGTGATAGTTTCTGGTATCGATACCACTGAGGCAATTGTGGAGGCAGGAAAAAGAGCTTCAGCGGGTGAGACTGTATGGGCAGTGCCTTACGACTATGAGGGTTCTTGTAGCGAAGCACCGAGCGCATGTTTGGGTGTTCCGTATTTCAACTGGGGACCATCATACTTAGACGCCATCGAATCTGTTAGCAATGGGTCTTTCAAGGCAACATTTCAATGGCTCGGTCCTGATTGGAATGATATTAACGATCATGATACGAGTATGATTGGATTCCTCAAGGGCGATGGACTCACAAGCGAGAACTCCAAAGAACTGGATAAATTTACCAAGGCTCTAGGAGACGGCTCACTTAATTTATGGACAGGCCCATTGAATTATCAGGATGGAAGTCCTTTCCTTGGCGATGGGGAATCAGCCACCGACTTGCAAATTTGGTACATGCCTAGTTTGCTGGAAGGCATGGATGGTCCAGCAGAATAGGAGAATATTGGCGGGCCGCTAATGAGTCTTCAACTCCGTTCGATCACTAAAACATTTGGACCGATAGTTGCCAATGACTCATTATCTCTCACTATCGAGTCCGGTGAAATCCACGGATTACTTGGCGAAAATGGAGCCGGAAAGTCTACTTTAGCAAAAGTACTTTCCGGCTTTGTTTCGCCTGATTCCGGAACCATTGAGCTCGACGACAAACAACTAAAATTATCCTCTCCAAGTGCAGCAGTTTCTTCAGGGATTGGCATACTGCACCAGGAACCATTAGTGTTTCTAGATTTCTCAGCTGTTGACAACATGCTGGTGGGGTCACCTCGTGATGGGGACCATACGAGGGATCTCGCTGAGGAACATTTACTTAGGATCTGTGAGCAGTTCAATTTTTCGATAGACCCACTTATTCCAGTTCAAAAATTAAGTGTGGGAGAAAGGCAGCAGCTGGAGATTGCCAGGCTGTTGTGGCTTGGAGCACGAGTTTTGATACTTGACGAGCCAACCACGGCGATATCAGGTTCCCAGCGTGCAAATCTTTTTCGGACGATCCGGTCCCTTGCAGACGAAGGGATGTCGGTGATTTTCGTCTCGCACAAACTTGAAGAGATTCAAGAGATTTGCAGTCGGGTCACGGTGCTGCGTCAAGGCCGCATCATGGGAACAAAACATTTACCTTGCCCGACGAATGATTTAATCGATTTGATGTTTGATCGGGAGTTGGAACCACAGGGGCGTAAGTCATCGGACTCTCTGGGAAGTATTTGTTTGGAAATAAGTGGTCAGGAGGTCATCACACATCTTGAATCAGGAAAATTTGATATGACTTTTCGTGCTGGGGAAATAGTTGGATTAGCAGGCTTAGAGGGGGCAGGACAGCGGGATCTACTACGATCGATTGCTGGCTTGGATGACACCGTCACTAGAGATGTTTTTTTTCGGAGTAGAGATATCGGTAGTGATAGCTATATTCGCCGCATGGAATATGGATTTCATTACCTACCAGCTGACCGAGGTCGTGAAGGATTGGTCGATGGACTAACTATTACCGAGCATATTGCTCTCGCATCTCCTCAAAGAAGTATTGCCACCGACTGGAAATTAGCGCGTGAAGAGTCCAATAAAATCATCGATAAATTTTCGATAAAGGGAACACCCGAATCAGTGCCAGCCTCACTCTCGGGCGGCAATCAGCAAAGACTATTGTTGGGATTAATTCCTGATAGCCCAACCGTACTCCTGATGGAGCATCCAACAAGAGGCTTAGACATCGAATCTGCGGCATGGGTCTGGAAATACTTGATGGGTCTTACCGAAGAAGGAACCACGATCTTGTTTTCTTCCTCAGATTTTGATGAATTGATGACTTACTGCGACCGGATTTTCGTTTTTTTTGAGGGTGCGATCATTCAAGAATTAGCGTCTGTTGAGGCTACGACAGAGAGGCTTGGTAGTCTGCTCGGAGGAGTCAAGTAACGTGTTCGTTCGCAACGATCTTCTCTTTTTAGGACTGGGCATTTTGGTGCCGGTTTGTGCAAGTGTGCTTGTGTTTTTATTTGTTGATGCTCCGCCATTACGTGCCATAGAACTATTTTTTGAGGGTTCCTTTGGGAGTTCGCAAAGACTGGGTGACACTTTGATGATTTGGGTTCCACTGCTTCTGGCTTCCAGTGCTCTGATTATCACCTTTAGCGCAGGTATGTGGAATATCGGAATTGAGGGACAGATCATTGCAGGTGCAGTAGCGGCGTCATTCGTAGCCAGGGAATTTGAAGCGTCCACTCCTGTGGTTCTAACTGCAATGATCGTTGCTGGCTTGATTGGAGGGATGATTTGGGGTGGACTGGCTGGACTTCTTAGAGTGAGAGGTGGCGTGAATGAGATTTTCGGAGGTCTAGGTCTCAATTTTGTGGCAACTGGTTTAGTGGTTTATTTGATAATGGGTCCATGGAGTAGAAGAGGGATTGCATCTACAGGGGGCACCGAACCATTTCGTCCTCAGGCATGGTTTCCTACACTCGATGGGTTACGTGTGTCGCCGCTTGCAGTTTTGCTGGCGATTGGTGTTCTCATTTTGGTGCTTTGGTTCCTGAGCCGAACAAGCTATGGACTTCGACTGCGGGCAACGGGAAAAAATCCTCTTGCTGCTTCTCGGTTTGGCATTCGGACTGATGCTTATTTACTCCTATCATTTTTACTAGCTGGTGGGGTCGCCGGCCTTGCCGGAGTGACACAGGCGGCAGCCGTGTATCACCGACTTGTACCCTCTATTTCCGGTGGGTATGGATTTCTCGCAATTTTAATTGTGCTTTTGGCGGGATTTAGAGGTCAATGGATTCTGCCAATAGCGTTGTTTTTTGCGGCGGTGTCCATGGCAAGCTTCCAATGGCAACTTCAACTGGGTCTGCATTCATCACTAGGAGGGGTTATACAGGGGATATTAGTGCTCTCCGTACTATTGTTGTCAGGTTATCGCGCTATTTCCTACATGCGGAAACCGATCTCTGAGGAGGGTGATGCTTGATGGAAGCCGCAACAGTCGCGATTATTATTGCTTCCTCTACTCCTCTCGTATTTGCAGCACTAGGAGAAACACTCACAGAGAAATCTGGTGTCGTGAATTTGTCATTAGACGGCAGCATGCTTCTATCGGCGATGACAGGCTTTGCTAGTGCTTATCTGAGTGGAAGTGTAGAGATTGGCCTATGTGTAGCGATGTTTACTTCTGCCACCGTTGCGTCTGTTGTGGCTTTTGCGGGTATCAAACTGAGACTAAATCAGATCGCTGTTGGCCTAGTTCTGACTTATTTTGCGACAAAGGCGTCGGCCTTATTTGGCGGAGACTTCGTAAGAAAACCAGGTCCCTCAATTCAAAAAATGTCGATCCCTGGGCTTGAAGAGATCCCGTTTGTAGGCGAAGCGGTTTTTCAACAGAATCCACTGGTATATCTGAGCATTGTGCTCGGTTTTGTGCTGTTTGTGTTCATGTTTAAAACTCGGAGAGGGTTAGACTTGCAGGCGATTGGAGATCGTCCTGAGGCTGCATTTTCGCGAGGGATAAATGTGAATTTGCAGCGTTATGTGTATACGATTCTTGGTGGCGCACTAGTAGGACTCGGAGGAGCAGCATTTTCGCTCGACGCGAAAATGGGTTGGTCTGATGGCCACATAGCGAACTATGGCTGGATAGCTCTGGCTATCGTTATTTTTGGTGGATGGCATCCGCTGCGCGCTATGTTTGGATGTTATCTATTTGGATTGATTCAGGTATCTGCCTTGGAATTGCAACCAATACTACCTGACCTAGCCCAGGTGCTGCCGATTGCTCCTTTTCCTCTGATGATTGTGGCACTTGTATTCATTAATCTACGAGTCGTACATTCGGTTACCGACCGATTAGGTAGCATTGGTAGTTTGATTAGGGGGAGGGCACCATCCGGTTTAGGTGAATCTTTTTGGCCTGACTAAAGATGACGTATTAGGGGACTTGCGTTCTTGGTGAGTGCAATCTACATTATTTCTCCTCGGGCTAATGTAGACAAAGAAGTCGATCTGAAAAATTGGAGTCGAGTCTGTCGAATAATCTAGAACACCATGGGCTCTCTTTACTTCATGATCGTGAAGCAGTCCTCGCGGGTATTGATCAGCTCGCAGATAAGATTGTTGCTGCTTATGCGGCTTACGAAGTTATCAATCTTGTACCAGTAATTACTGGTGGTATGCAATTCGGAGCTGCTCTTCTGACGGCATTGGAAAAACGGAGCCCTGGAAAATGGATAGTGGCGCCAGTTTTTGCCGCTGCCTATCTGAATGATCAAGTAATTTCCGAGCCGGCAATCGAATTTCCCGGGACATTCGACGCACGCATAAATGAAGGTATGCCGGTTTTGATAGTGGATGATCTGCTCGATAGCGGTACCACAATCAATGAATTAATTGGACAAATCCTTGCTAAAGGTATTCCGGCGGTGCAACTTGCAGTACTGCTCGAGCGTAATGTCCCGCGCACAGTGGACGTGCGACCGGATTTTTGTGTGTTTGATCTACAATCTGATGCCTGGGTTGTAGGTTTTGGTATGGATAGCGAGCAACGATTTCGGGGACTTGACGCTATTTATTTACTGCAGAAGTAGTCGAATCATTAAAAAATACCCCAGCACTTCACCCAGACTCCCGCTGATTAGAAAATATGTCACTAGATGTGAACTAGGCAAGCGTGCAATCCATCCAGCGGAGATATCGTGTCAGTAACCCATTATTACTTTTGATAAGTTGAAGTATTTGCACGACTTGCTCACTCAATGGTTAGTGAAAGGCTATGTATTATTGTATATATCTATAGTTTCATTAAATTAGACGGTCCGCATCTAATACAATTTTCCGTATGTACGTGCGCTCGACCAGAGGCGCTATGATCTTTTTGGAAAGAGGATCGAAGATTATGACAAGAAGTGATGCCGAGTTATTAAATTTGCAATTTCATCGACAAACTGTGCCCCCCGTATGGAGTAGTGGTGAGGGTGTCTGGTTAATCAATGAGGATGGTGATCGGTATCTGGACGCATCCGGTGGCCCAATGGTGGTGAATATCGGCCACGGGAGGTCCGAGGTAGCGGATACCGCACATAAACAGATCAGCACCCTTTCATATGCCATGCCTGGTTATGCCATCGAATCCCGACTAGAACTCACCGAGCGTATTCAAAAATTGACTCCCAACGGTATGGATCGAGTCTGGTATGGAAGTGGAGGCTCGGAGGCTGTAGAAGGCGCTCTTAAATTCGCAATACAAACTCAGCAGGTCTCTGGTCGACCTGATAAATTCAAAATACTTGGAAGGCAGAATGCCTACCACGGTAGTACTTTGTTCACTCTTTCGGCTGGTGACATGCCTGAGCGCAGAGCACCGTATCTAAAGCTACTCCCCGATGTTGTACAAGATATACAGCCAGTGGCCGACTGTAATTGTTACCATTGTCCGCTTGGTCTGGAATTTCCAAGCTGCGAGCTTGCGTGCGCCGATGATTTGGAGACACGGATTCTCGCGGAAGGGCCGGAGACAGTTGCCGCATTTATTGCCGAACCGATCGTAGCCGCCGCAGCCGGGGTAGTGGCTCCTCCAACACCAGAGTATTTTAGAAAGATCAGAGACATCTGTGATAAGTACGATATTGTCTTTATTGCAGATGAAGTTGTCACTGGTTTTGGTCGGACAGGACTCCCGTTTGCTTCGCAGCACTGGGATGTTTTACCAGACATCATAGTGTTCGCTAAGGGAGTAGCTTCAGGGTACGCTCCACTGTCTGGCTTCATCGCTCAAGATGCCCTCGTTGATCGGTTTGATGAGACTGGTCAGCGCTTTAATACCTTATTTACTTATTCCGAACATCCCGTGTCTTGCGCGATTGGAGCAAAGGTACAGGAGATAATGGATGAAGAAAATTTAATCCAACGCTCGGCGCAAATGGGCGACTATTTGGGACGTAAACTGGAAGCATTAAGCGAGATATCAATAGTGGGTGAGTTGAGAGGCCAGGGGACATTGCGCGGTATTGAGATAGTAGCTAATCAAGAGACAGGAGATCCATTTCCTGCTGATATTAATGTGGCTGCGGATATCCAGAAGCACCTGTATAAGCGCAATATACTCCATTATTTAGGATACTGGCGAGATGATTTAGGACAGGGCGCTCAACTGATCTTGGCTCCTCCATTTGTTATTGAAGAGTCTGAAATAGATCTGTTGGTTGAGACACTTGGCGAGGTTCTCGATGATAGAGGTGCCGCGTATAGGAAAATGTGAACACTGCTGAAAGAGCTGACAAAAAAACAGTAAGGTTGCTCTTATCGTTTGTACATCGTATAACGGAAGCAGAGAATAAAGTTTACAACTTCTCGGGACACCATCAGATTTTCATCTCTCTAAATTGGTCAGCGGTAGTAACTGGCTATACCACTGGAATCTATCGTTATCTATCAGGAGTGGTAGATTTTAATTGATCGTATAAGTCTCTAATTCTATAAATAGATCAGTTCAAATTCTCACGGCTTCTCCACGAATTGTGAGAATTTGGACTTTTATATTGGTTATGAAGGAGGCCGATAGTTATGTCAAAGGTGAGGGGTATCCGAAGAGTTTTAGGTCTGGCTTTTATATCTACCATAATGTGTGTTTCGCTCCTAGCTTGTTCTTCGTCAGATGAACAAGAAAGTCAACAGCCGGTTGTTACTCAAACGGCTTCCCCAGCTGCTGCAAGTGCCACGGCAACCGAAACAGCCACACCCACAGCTACGGCCGAAGCAGTGTCATCTGGCCCGTATCCGGTTTCTTTAATGGATCTGTTGGGCCGTGAGATCGTGATTGAATCGGAACCCCAATCGGTTGTTGCTCTGAGCCCTACCGCTCTCGAATATATTTATGCCATCGGGGGCGAGGCCGCAGGTAGACCATCAACGGCTCGACATCCTGCGTCAGCAATGAGCGTCGCGGAAGTTGGGACTTCATATTCGCCGAATTTTGAGGCCGTCTTAGCATTGAATCCTGATTTGATCATTGCAGACTCGGTTATACATGCACAGCCGAGATTTTTGGAAATGTTCGAAGGAATGCCTGCTCCAGTTATGATGGCTGGCGCGGCCTCATATGACGACGTGTTGCTAGCTTTAGAGCTTGTTGGCACTGCTCTGAATCGCGAGGATGACGCACAGGCTGAAATTGCTCGGATTGAATCAGCATTTGAGTCGGCTAAGAGTAATCTTCCAGGTGGACTCACAGTTGTGGTATTGATTGCCGATCGTGATAACACACTGTATGCAGCGAAAAACACTGCTTTTGTGGGAAATATTATCGGTGAATTAGGACTGGTGAATCCAGCTTCTGATCTGCCAGATGCGGGGCCTTTCCCAGGGTTCAGTACGGCTTCGATAGAATCGATGTTGATGTGGAATCCCGACTTCATTTTCACTATTACACCAGCACCAGAACCAGCTCCAAGACTGAGTGCCCTTTTAACTCGTATCCCGCCGTTGCAGGGCTTGGGTGCTGTGCGGATGGGTAGCGTTATGGAGCTATCAAACGACTTGGCTCTGCGGTCACCAGGACCACGAGTGGACGAACTGATGGACGCCATTGTTTCAGCTCTTCAGTAGGACAGTGGGTCAGACAAATAGCCGAGTAAGATAGGCTTCATGAAATCTTTGTCCATTACGCACCGGAATATGTATGTACTTTTTGTCCTGCTGTTCTTGTCTTTTGTGGCAAGTCTGATTTGCGGTACCGTACTGTTCGGCCCTGCAGACATAATTTCAGGGCTTTTTGTGCATGACTCTAGCATCGAGCATGCCATCATTTATCAGATACGGCTCCCGCGGGCATTATCCGCAGCTCTAGTGGGAGCATCACTTGGTATTGCGGGCTGTTTACTGCAGGTAACGACACGAAATCCATTGGCTGACCCAGCAATCCTCGGGGTCAGCGCATTGTCGGGACTAGCCCTTGCAGTAACTACATTGATATTCCAGGATGCTGGTCCTGTTTTGCGTGCAATTGCCTGCGTAGTCGGGGGCTTTATCGGTGCTGTCGCACTTCTTTTGATTTCTCGCGGTGTTGATTCTCCCCTGCGAATTACAGTCGTTGGAGTCGCAATTGGTGCCTTTGCGTCAGCTGGGATTGTGGGCGCTATCACCGGGTCCCGCGTAGTGTTGGAACTTGCGCTGGGATTCCTTGCAGGTGGGCTATATGGTGCTGGATGGTTTGACGCCTCCTTGTGGGTTGTGTGGATACCTGCTGTGTGCATTTTTATAATCTTTTTCACACGACGACTCGATAATTTAGCGCTAGGGGATGAAGTTGCCCGCAATTTAGGTGAACGACCAGAAATGACACGGGTCTGCGCGATTTTATTTAGCGGTTTAATCACTGGTGCTGCGGTATCCATCGGTGGGCTGATATCTTTTGTCGGACTTGCGTCGCCGCATATTGCTGCTGGCCTAATCCGTCGGGCGGGACCGAGTTTTTATATTGGGTCCATGATCATAGGTATGTTCATTGTTCTGTGTGCCGATACCCTCGCCCGAGTCGTCATCAGTCCGTCAGAGCTACCTGCGGGTATTCTCACCGCAGCAATCGGGGCACCGATTCTGATATACCTGGTGAGGAGGGAGCTATGACTCCTAGGCCGCCCGTACTTTCCTGTTCAGATGTGCGGATTTCATATTTTGATCAGACCGTTGTTGATGGGATCAGTCTCGAGGTGAACCGAGGTGAACTGGTTACGATTATTGGTCAGAACGCAAGTGGGAAGAGTACGCTACTGCGCGCGTTCTGCAATTTGAAACCGATTGATGCTGGTGACGTGTATCTGAACGGAGAATCGATATACGTGATTCCCGAACGTGACTTTGCTCGTCAAGTAGCTTTTCTACCTCAATCGTTATCCGTCCCGATGGGGCTGACAGTCGGTGACCTGGTGTTGCGTGGCAGGACCCCTCATTACCCAAAGTATGCCATGCGAGGATCTGCAGAAGATCATGCTGAAGTTAACCGTGTGTTGGATCAAGTAGGTCTCGGAGCGAGCAGTGATAGAGACTTAAATTCGCTCTCCGGTGGTGAATTGCAGAGGGTCTGGATAGCCTTTGCCCTTGTTCGAAATCCGGAGGTCCTAATACTTGATGAACCGACCAGTCACTTAGACGCTCGCTATCAGAAACAATTGATGGAATTACTAGTGGACCTTAAGAAACAAGATATAGCTATATTGACAGTCTTACACGATGTCTCTCTTGCTGTGGCATTTTCTGATCGTCTGATTGGTTTGGATCAAGGAGCGATCGCCTTCGACAGAAATGTTAAGTATGGGAATCTAGTCGAAGATATTTCTCGAGTTCTGGAAATTGATATGGAATCGATACGAGATTCCGAAGGAGATTTTTACGTCTCTCCAAAGTGGCGGTAATGTGGGTGCGATATCGACTGGGCTTGAGTATCTGACGCAGGCGGTCTTGTCTTGATATATTCAAAATCATAGAGTAGATAAAATATTGACTTGAAAATATATCGTCCAAATAGAAGCGGGTGTGTATGTCAAAGAATCAGTCTTCAGGATTTCTCGGTGGAGTCAAAATATTAGATATTTCAGAGGGGATAGCCGCTCCTTTCTGTACAAAACTACTATCAGACTTAGGTGCTGAGGTCGTTAAGATCGAAAAGCCGACGATCGGTGACCGGTCACGAGCTCTAGGACCATTTCCGGGTGGTGAGGAACATCTAGAGAAGAGCCCCTTTTTCTTTTTTCTTAATACCGGAAAGAAGAGTATAGAGATTGATATAGATAGTTCCGAGGGGCGTGATTATCTGGCAGGACTAGTGCAGGAATTTGACGTCATAGTCTCGAGTGATACATCGGAATCCTTGGAGGACAGGGGACTGTCATTCGAACAATTTCATGCATGGAATAAGCGAACTATTCTTACGACAGTCTCAGGTTTCGGTTCGTTCGGACCGTATTCTCAGTATAGATCTTCGCACATCGTATCTTGTGCTGTTGGTGGTTGGGCGGAGTCATGTGGTGTACCCGACCGTGAGCCACTTCAGGCAGGAGGCAATGTCACGGAGACCCTCACTGGCGCCTACGCTGCTGTGGCAACACTTATTGCGATCTATGGCCGCAATAAGCACGGCTCAGGTGAACATGTGGACGTGAGTGCTCAAGAAGCAACCCTAGCTGGAGCGCAGCTACCGACATTGTTTTACGAATATCGTAATCTCGTTCTCGGGAGATATTCCAGTGTGGGATCAGGTGCGGGCGGTGCATTTATGCTACCGACCCGAGAGGGTTATATCGGACTCAATGCACTGACGGCGGCTCAACGAGTGCTGCTGTGTCAATTTTTGGGCCGTCAAGACATTGCTGATGACCCTAATTGGGATGGCGTGTCATGGATGAATCCGGATGACCGTATTGAGCAGCTCC
This sequence comes from uncultured bacterium, assembly GCA_964011795.1. Lineage (GTDB taxonomy): Bacteria > Chloroflexota > Dehalococcoidia > UBA2979 > UBA2979 > UBA2979. Next base: position 14,667 of record CAXGQC010000013.1, read on the forward strand.
GTGAAATCTATCGTGAAGCCCTTGAGGATCGATCAGCTGAAGAACTTTTTCATGAAGCAGCAGCATGGAGAGTCCCGTTTGGCCTAGTCCCTTCACTCACGGACCTTCCTAAACTGACCCCTCACGTTGAGCGAGATTTCTATAGTGAAGTGACTCATCCGGTGGCAGGGAAGGTTAGTGTTCCTGGAGTTCCGTTTAAATCGACAGTCAGTGATTTCACCATAGAAAGACCTCCGCTTCTGGGTGAACATACCGAGCAAATATTAGAGAACGTTGATCTGATTGAAACGGACGGAAATGCCCCAGATCCAATTTCCATAACAAATGAATTAGCTTTAAGCGGCCTTAAGGTTCTTGACCTGTCGATGTTTTTCGCTGGCCCAGTCTGTGCTCAAATATTAGCCGACGCGGGAGCTGACGTAGTTAAGGTCGAATCAGTGCAGCGTATCGATGGGTGGCGTGGCAGCGGGACAGCCGCTGGACTAGTTACCGAGGGACCGATTGCGCCATGGGAAAGTTCGCCATACTTCAATTGGGTGAACAGAAGTAAGCGGGATATCACCTTAAATCTTACTGATCCGAGAGGCGCAGACATTATCAAGCAAATGGTAAAGGATGCCGACGTTCTCATCGAAAATTATACCCCTCGTGTAATGAATAATTTTGGTCTTTCGTACGAAGTATTACGTGAGCTCAACCCAAATTTGATCATGATTTCACTTTCAGGCTTCGGGGCCGATAATTCGTGGAAGGATTATGTGGCGTTCGGTATGTCGACAGAGCAATTATCAGGGGTATCTCATCTCACAGGTTATCCAGACGATGAGCCTCTTTTTACGGGGATGACGGGTGGTGATCTCTATTCTGGTGTAATGGGGGCATGGGCGCTTTTGTCAGCTCTGCATCACCGAACTAGGACAGGAGAAGGTCAGCATATAGATTTCAGTCAGATTGAGGCTTGTAACCTATATCTTGGCGATATGATGACGGCATCTTCAATGTCTGAATATGACCCGGGAAGGTTGGGTAATGATCGGCATGGTGTGCGGCTACAGGGTATTTTCCCATGTCTTGATGATCGCTGGATAGCTATTACCTGTGAGAATGATCAGGAATTAGATGTACTGATGCGAGCTGCCCATATTGAGGGACTTGCACCGCATGGGATAGAAGAAGCCATTAAGGAATGGACTAAATCACAGTCACATATTGCTCTTATGGAGGAGCTTCAGTCTTTGGGTATCTCGGCAGGAGCAGTGCTGAATGGTCCTGAACTCTTGGAGGATCGACAGCTACAGGCACGAGATAGCTTCATGCTCCAGAATCGGCCAGGATTGGGTACTAAACATTATCCAGGCCAGCCTTATAGATTTTTACTAAGTAAGGAAGGCCCGAATATTAGGGCCCCGCTACTCGGCGAACATACTCGGGAAGTGCTGCAGGAACGTTTAGATTTAAGTCAGTCAGAAATCGATGCGTTGACGGATGAAGATGTTATAGGCACCGTGCCAATAGCCGCCCGCTAGCTGTAATAGCTAGCCGATTTCCGACCGGAGTTCAGCTAGTAGCTCAAGTTGTCCAGTGGGATCGTTGCATCCGAACCGGATGCAGAGATGTTCGACCCCAGCATCAACAAAGCCTCGCAACCAATCCACGACCGCATCTTTGTGACCGGCAAATGATCCTTGCATCTGGCTGATCTGACTGAAAGGAACTCCGTAGTAAAGTTCAGCATGTTCGGCAAGTTGCGGTTGGGCCTCCTCCGGATCGCCTATCACTATAGTCAGATATGCTGCTGCATCAATATCTTTCGGTTGACGTCCAGCATTCGTAGCCGATTCTCTAACCTTGCGTAATCCGTAACTAAATGCCTCCGGTGACGTTGATAAAGGGAACCAGCCGTCGAATAGGCGTCCGGTTCGGTCTAGCGTGCGGGGGCCATCTCCTCCCATCCAGATAGGTGGACCATCCTCAGTGTGAGTCAGAGGATACATCTGATGGTCACCAGTACCTCGCCATAAGGATTTGACTCGTTCGGCTACAGCCACCGATGTACTTGCTCGACGCACGAAGTCCGCTCCCACCAATTCATGATCAACTCGGACACCTGGGGTCCCCGGACCACCACCGATTCCCAGGATGAAACGACCACCAGAGAGAGCATCGAGTGTGGCCGTTGATTGCGCAAGAAGTTCGGCATTCCGCATGGATGGTAACAACACAGCAGTACCAATCGAAACTGTCTTGGTCTGAGTCGCTACCCCTGCGAGGAGTGTGAGAGGTTCGGCTCTGGGACGTGCGAGCAAAGAATCACCTGCCCAGACTGAATCAAAACCTAGTTCTTCTGCTCGCACGGCCAGTTCCACTAAGGGACGAGGATCTCCTCGCCGATCTCCGTAGAACACGGCCTCACGTGTGGGAAGTAAGATGCCGACTTTTGTCATTACAACTTGCCTTTCGATCTTCAGTTCTGTATATAATAGATATCAAGGTAATCGTGCAACGAAATATTGGGAGGACCCGTGCTTCTTACGACCAAAATCAATCACATTGTCAAGGATATCTCGTTGCTGATAATCGCAGCATTCCTGGTGGTGTTTATGGGCTTTGCGTGCGGCGGACATTCCGGAGACGTGAGTGATCTTCATGATCATCACGGCATTCACACTCATCATCACGGCTAGATTCGAGATCTCGGATCAAAAGGGAATTAACTCTGTCCCGTAAGCTATATCTGACATTAAAGCCAGACCAAAGAGAATACTTGCAGCTCCGGCCGCAGCAGAAACAATCGAATATAACTTCTGATTAGATCCGGAAAGAGCAAAAGGGACTCCAAGAATTATAGTAATGAGAGACATGGAAATCACTGTCCCGACTCCGAACATTAAGAGATAAATTAGCCCGTTAAAAAAGGACGATATCGAAGGTAACAGTGCGAGCATCACCGCAGCACTACCTGCCAGACCATGTATCACTCCTATAAAGAAGGATTTAGCTCGGAAGATAGGTCCGCCAAAACTGAGGAAGCCGTGCTCTGAGACTGTATGGGGATCTGATTCAGGTTCATGCGTCGCATGGATATGAACATGGGTATCGTTGTCATGGTTGTGCTCATGGGCGTGTAATTTATTGCGTCTCAGATTCCAGTAGACCTGTAATCCGAGAAGGACAAGCATTATCCCAACGCCGAACTCGAAGATAGGCGCGATTGTCTCATAACGATCGAGGACAGCTTCCTTTAACAAGAGAACAATTATGCCTAGTATCACCAGAGGGACCGTATGTCCGACACCCCATGAAGCGCCTATCCAAAGTCCTCTCCAGATGTTTTTAGACTCGTTGACGATTGATGCAACTGCTACCACGTGATCCGCATCAGTAGCATGTTTAAGACCGAGAAGGAATCCTAAAACGAGGGCCGCTAACAAGCCATATTCAGAGTCAATATCAAACATTGTTACAGTCTAGGGCTTATAACCATCATGAGCTGGCTTAATATGCTTAACTGATTAGGCATGGCAACTTGGGAGTTAATATATGAGCCTAGAAATTTCAGATTTTTTGATATCCACTAGCGAATTACATTCACAATTGGGGAATCCCGATCTTCGGATTTATGATTGTACGACCCTTCTTGAACCCATTGAGCCCTCGGGTCTCCGTTCGAGGTCAGCTTTCTCTTTTTGGGAGAGTAGTCATATTCCTGGAAGCGCCTATATTGATCTGCAGGAAGATCTTTCGATACATGACCACCAGTACAGATTCATGTGCCTACCTCTGGAGCAGCTAGTCACTAAATTTGAAAATTTAGGGATCGATGATCAAACCAGTGTTGTTTTATACGATCAAAGATCAAACATGTGGGCTGCACGTATTTGGTGGATGCTGCGTGCAGTCGGATTTAGCAACGCGAAAATATTAGATGGCGGCTGGACCAAATGGACAGTAGAACAAAGGGAAGTGTCCACGGCAGTGAAGAGCTATCCGAAGGGGCAGATAACCTTCGTTCCCCAACCGTCACTCTTCGTCGAAAAGGAAGCGCTGATCAATCAATCGGTGGGATGTATTATCGATGCGCTTGGTCCGGAACAATATAGTGGAGCAAACGGTGGCAAAACATATGGGCGTGCTGGTCATATCCCCCAAAGCGTAAATATTCCAGCGAATCATCTGGTCAACCCTGATACTCAGGAATACCTATCTCCCGGAGAGCTCAACTCAATAATCGAACCGATAATTCCTGACAAATCAACTGAAATCGTTACATACTGTGGTGGAGGTATCGCCGCTAGCAATGACGCATTTGTGTTGACTATGTTGGGTTACCGGAATGTTAGTGTTTATGACGCGTCGTTGTCAGAATGGGCAACCAATGAAACTCTCCCGCTAGAGACAAGTTAGTAGTTCATTGTGGTAACTGAACTCCTCCGCGATCGAATTTTGGCTGTAGACGCGACAGCCGATTGCAACTCCATAGACGAGATCGGACGTGGGTGGGGTTCGGTGGCGTATAGGGTGCCCAGCAGGGCAGGTGATTGGGTACTCCGAGTGCCTCGATTCGCAGACGGATATCTTATGGGGGGAGATCTCCGACGAGAACAAGCCCTTATGCAGTATCTCCGACAGTATCGGCTGCCTATCCCTAAAGAAATTATTTTGTTTGAAAATAATTCAGGGCAGCTGCTTGGAGCCCTCCATAAGTACATGCATGGCACGGCAGCAAATGTTTATCTGCAACAGGCTCACGCCAACCGGACCAGATTTTGTGAAACGATGGGATGCCTGTTGGCGCAAGTTCATTCCTTTCCGGTGACTGATGAGCTTCAGGCCGCAGTACCTACTTTCGATCTTTATCCAGATAAATATATTGAATTGATTGAACGCACTTTGGATAAATTGTCTGATCGCAGCAGAGCATGGGTGATCAAGATGTCACGAGAATTTGCTGCGCAGGGAGGTAGTTCAGGGGCTCCCTCTGTTTTGGTGCACGGTGATATCGCACCGCATCATATTTTGGTAAATCAGGGCGGAGAAGTGAATGGCTTCATTGATTTTGGTGAATCCATGATTGCAGATCCGGCTCTAGACCTCGCTGGAATTATTTGGTCCTTCGGACGAACTCTAGGTTCTCGAATAATGAAATCTTATTCCGAACATGGCGGATATATTGACGCCAACTTTCACCATCGCGTTGAATTTTATTGGCAGATGGTGCCTCTGTTTTTTATCGCTGACGGGGACCAGGTTGATGACGGGTCAGATTTCCATCTGGGCATCAGGCAGCTGGCGGCGCGAGTCGCTGCATACACCAAATCGCATTAAGCAGTTGGGCATTTTCTGAATAGGAGATCATAGGTCTACCAAGTGTCGATAAACGGATACTTCTTTTTGATTCGCTTTTCGGGTTGTGGATTATTGGTAAGACCCATTGCGATCCATGATCTGGTCTCAGCGGGATCAATAACATCGTCAATCCCAAATCCTGCGACCGCGTTAACGGCCTTTGCGCTCTCGTAGGCTTCTTCAACTCGTCGTTCATATTCGGCAAGTCGTTCATGTGGGTCCTCAATTTCCTCGAGCTCTTTTCGATACCCTAGCTTCACACTTCCCTCGATGGCCATACCGGCAAATTCACCGGTGGGCCAGGACACATTGAGCATAGGCACTAAAGCGCTTGCCCCTACCATTCCCACGACTCCAAGTCCGTAGGCTTTTCGAACCACTACTCCGAACATCGGCACCGTCACGTTTGCACCTGCATTGAAGAGACGGACACAATGGCGAACGAGTGCGGTCGATTCAACGTCAGGTCCCACCATCATGCCGGGGGTATCCATCAGGCTAAGTATCGGGATATCGAAAGCATCACAAAGTTTGATAAATCGTGCACCTTTGTCGGCTCCGTCAGAATCGATCGCGCCAGATATATGGTGTGGATTATTCGCAATCACACCTACCGGCCGACCCTCGACGCGGATAAAAGCGGTGATGATTCCGATACCAAACTTCTCTCGAATTTCAAGAACTGAATCGACATCAGCGATCGTCTTTATTACCTCGCGCATGTCGTAAAGTCGCATGCGATTTTCAGGCACGATGTGTCGTAATTTGCGTTGATCAGGTGCTTCCCAGTCCGAGGTTGTGCCCTGGAAATAGGACAAGTATTGTTTTGCTGTTTCTACGGCCTCTTCTTCATCCTTAACTAGGATGTCTACGACGCCGTTCGGAACTTGGAAAGACATAGGTCCGAGTTCCTCTGGCGTATATACACCTAACCCGCCACTTTCGACCATCGCGGGCCCTCCCATCGCCACAGTGGACCCTTCCGTCGCGATAATCACATCACAGCAGGCTAACAGCGCAGTGTTTCCTGCGAAGCATCGGCCGTTCGTCACACCTACCAACGGAACCAAGGCACTCAGCTGAGAGAATTGAGTGAAAGTATGTGTATCGAACGCAACCCGCGGTTCTAATGAATTATCGTCCCCAGGTCTCCCGCCGCCACCTTCGGTGAAGAAAACCAACGGGAGGCGAAATCTTTCCGCAAGTTCGAACATGCGGTCCTGCTTGTAATGATTCCTGTTTCCCTGTGTGCCCGCGAGTACCGTGTAGTCATATGAGATAACCATCGTTCGTGCTAGCTCAGGTGGGAAAGCGTCCCCATTGACTGAGGCAATTCCGGCTACGAGTCCGTCCGCCGGAGTTTCCTCTCGTAGTTCCTGATCAGACATTCGGGAATGTCTGTTAGCAACTACTAAGGCTCCATATTCTTTGAAGCTACCCGGATCGACTAACTGATCGATGTTCTCCCGCGGCATTCTATAGCCACGATCGTATCGTTTCTGGACGGACTGTGGTCTGTTCTCGTCCAGGGTGTAGGCATGGCGTTCGAGTACTTCATCCAAATCTTTACGAACATCGTCAGGTTGATTAATCATGTGTGCTCCCTCGTAGATATTAAGGGTCGGGAGGCTTTGACAAAATCAGCTATTTTTCAGTCGTTCGTTCCTCAAGCTCGTACAGGGATTCCAGACCAGCGTAGATTTGAAGTTTGCGATATTCACTCATCATCGAGTCAAGCTCAGCGAGAGACCCATGGCGTGACACTGTCTCAAATACTGTTTTCACTGCTTGTACTGATGCGACCTGCGCAGTGAAAGGATCAAACATCAGTCTGAATCCACTTTCAAGAAGAGTTTCTTCTGGCCAGCGGCCTGGTGCACTAATCAGGGCCAACGGGGGTTGCAAATGAGACCGAATGGCTTCGAGTTCCTGTTCGTCTCGTGGCTGCAGAAGAATCACATCTGCTCCGGCTTCACGATACTCTTTTGCCCGTGATAGGGCGGATTCCATCGATTCGTTGCTGATGGCACTGGTCCTGGCAATGATTTGGAAAGTTCTATCTTCTCTGGCACTAACCGCTTCTTTGATTTTTTCTACCATGTCCTGGCTGGATACGAGATGCTCGACACCTTTATGATGATGCACTCTTTTAGGCGCAACCTGATCTTCGATCTCGACAGCAGTCGCGCCGACAGCTTCCAACTCTCGAATTGCTCGCCACGTATGAACTGGGTCTCCGAATCCGACTCCAATATCGACGATTAGCCCAATCTCAGAACGACTTATAATCTGTCTGGCATACTCACGGATTTCGTTGACGGTCAGCAAAGCCTCCGAAATCGCTAGTTCGAATCCCAGAGCACCACCGCTCAAGTAGCCATACTTAAAACCCACTTCGGTTGCTATTCTTGCCATCAGCGGATTGAGGCATAGCGGAGCGTAAATCATCTGCTCCTCGGCGACTGAGTCTTTAAAAAACTGTCTATTTGCCGTTATTTGTCCATTCATACGCTCCATGTTATGACACATTTGTCATTATTCAGTAGATTCAACACGAGCATGAATGCCTTACGATGTCCTGACGTCATTAAAGTGAAATGGAGCGGCCGTGGAACAATATCAAACTATTTTGACTGAGTTTTCCAACCAGGTTCTTCTCGTCACCATGAATAGGATAGAACGTCACAACGCGTTGAATAGCGTACTCAACCACGAATTAGGGAAAGCTATCTCAGATGCATCCAATCAAGATGTGAATGCTATCGTCATTACCGGCGCTGGAGAGAAAGCCTTCTGTGCTGGTGGAGATATGCTAGAGATGAGCGGTATCGAGGCAACTGATACAGGTCTTCCTCCCCAGGCAGAGCGACTAAATGGCATCACTGAGCTTGGAAAAACTTCAATTCCTACTATCGCAGCTGTTAACGGATATTGCTATGGAGGAGGTGCCAGGCTTGCTATCGGCTGTGACATCCGAATCGCCTCATCATCAGCTACGTTCAGGTTACCGGGTGCGGAATATGGACTTGTAGTCGCAGCATCTACACTGCCTAGGCTTGTTGGCGCAGCAAAAGCAAAGGAATGGATACTCACTGGACAGAGAGTCGATGCGGAAGAGGCTTTGCGCTGGGGACTAGTGAACTCAGTATCCGATCCATCTGATTTACTCGCCGATGCTCTTCGCATGGCAACTACCATTGCTTCTAATTCAAAAGCGGCTGTGGAAAATAGCAAACGTATCATCGATATGGCAACACTTTCCGAAGAGGCCGATACATCAGAGGTGAGCATAAACAAGGAATTGCGAGGAAGTCCCGAACAGGCTGAAAGGTTCAGATCGGCCACTCGTAAAGTCACTGGTAGATAGCCGGTTGAATATGAACGGAGAGAACTGAAACATTATGACCGGGCCATTAAATGGTATTAAAGTACTTGACTTCACTTGGGCTTTGGCAGGCCCATATGGTTCTATGTTGCTCTCAGACCTTGGTGCTGATGTACAGAAAATCGAGCCCCTGCAACAGGATGAACGACGAAGAGGGATGGGACCCTATGTGCACGATGTAAGTTCGTATTTTTTTTCGGTCAACAGAGGCAAGAAGAGTCTACTCATCGATCTCAAGGCGGAGGGTGCGCAAGAAATCATTTTGGCATTGATCCGAGATTCCGATGTTTTAACCGAAAATTTTTCACCTGGGACAATGGACAGATTAGGGTTTGGGTATGAGGCGCTTAAGGAAGTCAATCCAGGTCTCGTATACGCGTCGACGTCAGGGTTTGGTCACTCAGGTCCATACAAGGATAGAGGCGCTGTAGATATTATTGCTCAGGCGATGGGCGGATTAATTTCTACAACTGGTCACGAGGGGGATCCGCTCCCTTCCAAGGCTGGTTACTCAATAGGTGATATGGCTTCTGGCATGTTTACAGCTATTGGAGTACTGTCTGCGCTCGTGGAGAGAAGTACGAGCGGACTTGGTCAACGAGTAGACGTGGCGATGCTCGACTCACAGGTTGCTTTGATGGAGAATCCAATCATCAGGCATCTCGCTACTGGTGAAATACAAGGTCGGATGGGGCTTCGACATCCACTCAATACACCACACCAGTTATTTCCAACGAATGATGGCTGGATTGCAGTGGCTGGAGTGAAGGATTCCAACTGGCAACTTTTCCTTGGGATACTAGGTTTAGACGAATATATTTCGGACGAGCGTTTTGTTCGTGGGCCACTCCGGACTGAGAATTATGATGTTCTAGAACCAATCTTATTCGCAGCTTTCAGGCGCAATTCAGCTCGTTTTTGGATCGAGCATCTTGAGGAATATTTTTTAGTTGGGCCAGTGAATACCATCGAAGATGTTGTCAATGATCCACAAGTCAAATTTAGAAATATGATCGTCTCTTTGCCAACATGGACGGGCGGGGAAATCAAAGTATCAAATACTCCAGTTAAATTATCTCGGACCGTTGGTGGTGCTGTGCGAGGCGCATCGAAACCAGGCGAACACACAGAAGAATTACTGAAAGGTGTTGGATTTTCTGCTGAGCAAATTGACGAATTTGTTTCTCGCGGAGTAGTCGCGACCGGTCCGATGGACTAACTCTAGTCGGTTTATATAACCGAGTTTAGAACTTCCAAAATCTCCCGTGTGAAGTGCGAAGTGTATTGACAATCTCTTCGGGCGAGGTACACTTCCCGCAGAGGTAATAGTGCGATTCGTCAACTCCAAGAAATGGAGTGCGTGGTCATTATTAGGAGGGTTCATTATGTCTTCGAGCGGTTATTTACGTGGGCAACGTATGTCACGAAGGTCGGCGATTAGATCAGCTGGCCTAGTAGGAGCTGGTTTAGCTGGCGCGGCACTGATTGGTTGCGGTGATAGCGATGAAGTGGCGGAAAGTTCTTCCTCGTCCTCTTCTTCCGCAGCTACCCAAGCTGCAACCCAGGCTGCTGCTGCTGCCACCCAAGCTGCAACCCAGGCTGCTGCTGCTGCTGCGACTCAGGCACCAAGTGGTGGCCCGAAGTCCGGTGGAATTGGAATCGCTCAGTCGGCGACTGTGTACGAAACCTTTGATGCACAACGAACAGTAGCCAGCCCAGTACTTGGCATTACTAGTCACTTTCAGAATAAATTATTGCGATTCACTAACCCTGATAAAGGAGAGGTCACTGGTGACCTCGCGGAGTCATGGGAGCAGACTGACCCAACGACTCTTGTGCTACACCTGAGGAAAGGCGTGAAATGGCATAACGACGGACCAGGCTCTCGGCATTCTGCGGCAGCACCTGGTCGGGAGTTCACCTCATCTGACGTTCTTTGGAATATAGAACGTCAGCAGCGAGGGACTTTGGAGGACGGTTCAGAGGCATCTTTCGGTCGAAACGCCTACTGGGGCAAGATTGAAAGCATTGATACTCCGGATGACTATACAGTTCAGTTCAATCTGAACGCGGTCGATGCGACGTTCATTCAGGGACTTGCAAACGAATATAACTATTTCAACCAACCTGAGCTAATGACTGCCGTGGAAGGGAAGCATACGGAGATTGATGCTGGGAATGTTATTGGTACGGGGCCCTATATCCTGACCGAATGGATTCCCGGTGAGCGGGTTTCAGCAGTCAAGAACCCAGAGTATTACATGCCAGGCAGGCCATACCTTGATGGTTTCGTATGGATTCAGAACTTTACGGATCCAGTCGCTTATCGTGTTGCGTTTGAGCAGAAACAGGTGATGAGCTTCACCGATCCTGATCCAACTGTGACGTTAGCGATGAATGCTAATGATCCGGACAATACAAACATTAAATATTCAGGCGTGGCCAACACCGTAGCCTGTTACACGAATACTAATCTTCCGTTCTGGAACGATAATCGAATTACGCGAGCTATTGATATGTCGATCGATAGACGACTTATCATTCAGCAGCTCCATGGAGGACTCGCGAAGCCGTCAGGACCAGTTACATGGATTCAGGATGCATGGGCTATACCTCAGGAAGAGCTTGAAGTGACCCCCGGTTATCAATCGGGCGCTGCTCGTGAAAAAGATCTTGTTGAGGCAAATAAGCTGTGGCAGGCTGCTGGTGGTCCGGATCAAGGAGACATTGAGTGGACTATTGCGAAACTCTGGTCAGATCGGGCTTCATGGGCAATTACGCCAGATTTGATTTCAGACATGTTCAATTCGGCGTTTAATACTAAGCAGTTCAAGGGAGTGTCTAAAACCTACGGTGAAATCATTCCTTCGTGGTTTGCGAAGACATTCGATCCATTCTTTGCGTGGATTCCAAATATTGAGATTCCAGATGCTCGGGCTGATATGTACAGTGCATTCCATTCCAGCTCTGCCGCGAATATTTGGAGCGTGAACGAACCAGACAAGATCGATAAGCCTCTTGAAGACTCACTGGCTGAGTTCGATTACGACACGGCCTATGAACTTGTGAAAGGTGTGCAAGACTTTGCGATGGAGAATGGCCAATTTGGTCGCCACATTGCTTATAACTATGTGGTACCTGGTTTACGTTGGAACTTCCTGAAGGGGCCATATCCTGAAGATCCTGCGACTAACTGGAGCTTCTTGTCTGGAAGTTTATGGGCACATAACCAATGGAATGATACTGATGACCCCTCATGGGAGGGAACATCACAGCCGGCACCTGCGGCTCTTTAAAAAAAATCTTGCATGCGAGCCACAAATACTTTGTGGCTCGCATGTTGGCAATATCCTCGGGGACTGCCGAGTTAGAGGTTTGCTGAGCAAATATGACAAATTACATCGTACGTCGAGTAATTCTTAACTTGTTCGTCATCTACTTGGTTGGGAGCCTGATCTTCGTTCTCGTCCGACTTCTGCCGGGGTCATTTATTATCCAGCGGTCTGGACTGGATCTGGCTGGTTTAACTGAGGAGCGTATTGCTTTAGCCAAAGCCGAGCTCGGATTAGATAAATCAATTGGTGAGCAGTATGTCACGTATTGGGCAGATCTTTTGCGTTTGGATTTTGGCTTTTCTTTTGAAACCAGGCATTCTGTAGTGAGTGAATTGGCCGATGCAGTGCCATACAGTTTTGAGCTAGGTGTTGGGATACTTTTAGTAGGATTGACGATTTCGATTCCAGTAGGGATTATCTCGGCAGTTAGACAGGACGAATGGCAGGATTATCTACTTCGTGGATTTGCAATTGTTGCCCTGTCATTTCCGGTGTTTTGGACAGCAGCACTTATCACGATTGCAAATTTGAATTTCGGGAGTCCGTTGCGTCTTGAAGTCATCGCACAGCCACATGTATGGGAAGATCCGTGGGCGGCGATACAGTGGTATATCATTCCGTCTTTTTGTGGAGGTATCGCGGGAACTGCATCGATCATGCGCGTACTGCGGTCAGAGTTATTAGAGGTATTGCGACAGGATTATATTCGCACGGCACATTCCAAAGGCTTAGCTGAATCAACCGTGATCCTCAGGCATGCCCTGCAAAATGCGTTCCTCCCGGTTCTTACTTTGATTGGACTTACTCTCGCAAGTTTAATCACCGGGCAAATCATTCTAGAGAGTATGTTCAACATACCTGGGGTTGGTCGCGAGCTTATAGAGGCGATTTCACTCCGGGACTACAGTATGGTGCAGGGTATCGTGCTTATGGTTGCGTCTGTGATTGTGTTCACTAACTTAATAGTCGATATATCTTACGGATACCTCGACCCGAGGGTGAGGTTCTCATGAGTTCAGCCACTGACATTTTGATTGAAGATCCGAACGCAGAAAGCCAAAAGCAGTCAGGTTTTTTGACTGGTCTGGCTCGGGCTGTCGGATCTTTCTACACGAAGAAGACTCTTGGAGCGGTTGGCCTCACTATCATTTTGTTACTTGTAGTTGTGGCTGTGTTCGCGCCCTTAATATCGAGATATGACCCCTCATTTACTTTCCAGTCAGACAACCCGGATTACAAATCAAATCCAAGTATTGCCGATCTAGCGAAGAATTCAAATGCGGGTTCACCGATGATCGTGGCCCAACTTCAGCAACCCGATTCTGAGCACTGGTTTGGGACAACTCGAGCCGGGAGAGATATTTACGCGCGAATTATTTACGGGACAAGAACCTCCCTTGCTGTCGGAATTATTGCTTCAGTTCTTGCTGTTGGTCTCGGCATTATTGTTGGGGGTGCGTGCGGTTACTATCTTGGCTGGCTTGATTTACTAGTTCAACGGG
>CAXGQC010000014.1:0-26904 GCA_964011795.1 uncultured bacterium
GGTCGATCATCTGATCTATGGCACGCTCAACCATCACATTCGGATATTCGAGGGTCGACGATGCAAGGAGCAAATCCAGTATTTCTTCTCGATAGTCAGCCTGCACACGCGCATCAATATTCTCTTGTAACTGCTTCTCTAAGCTTTGCTGTAGTTCTGAAACCGTATTGATACCCTCTTCATCGAGAGAAACCACAAAATCATCGTCCAAATCAGGAAGTATCTCATTTTTTACTTCTTTAATATCAATGGAAATTTTGGCTAGTCGACCTCGTATCGTATCGGGAAGTTCTGGTGCTTCCAGCTCATACTCTACTGTTTGAGTAGTCTCACTCGCCTCAAGTCCAACTAGTCTTTCCGCTAGTCCTGGCATCAAAGCGATTTCATTTTCTCTCACCGGAAATTCAGAATCTTCCTCGCTTTGATCGATAGCCTCATCATTGGTTCCTGATTCGTTAACCCTTTCCGGTATCTCAATACGAACATCAGCTCGTATGAAATCATCCCACTCCACTGCACGCTCCACTGGCTCTAATACAGCAAAACGCCGCTGGACATTGAGAATTGCTTCATCGACTTGTTCTGCAGTCACCGATACTTCATTTTTGGGTGCACGTAAAGATTGGTAACTGCCAAGATCCACTGTGGGGCTGACAGGCATTTTCGCCACAATCACCAAGGGTTCTCTAGACTTTAGGTCCACGTCTTCAGCTGGACCAACAATATCAATGCCTTCTTCGGTGACAGCTTCCTCCATCACCACGGGAAGCAAGTCATCAATAGCGGTAGCAAATACCTGCTCTTCACCAACGAACGCTTCTACCGCCTTGCGAGGCGCCTTGCCGGGTCGGAACCCTTTTATCTTGACTTGCTGAGAGATTTTTTTCACAGCTCGCTCGACTGATTTCTCTACACGCTCTGGCTCAACTTCAATTTCGAGTGACACTAACGAGTCTGGAAGACGTTCAGTGGTTATGGTTACCATAATTCTATCCAATTTCTACTTTCAAAATAAATCCGCCTACAAGGAGACGGGAATTTATCCTACCACAGGCAACTTCAACGGAATTCAGTCCCCTCGAAATGCATCGTTAATCGCATCGCCTAACAGTACAAAGCAAAACAACAGCAGGGTTACTACTGTCCCCGGCACCAACAGTAAGTGCGGATAGGCACGAACAGTTCGAGCACCACTACCTTCATAAAGTAGAGCTCCGAAGGAAGGCATCGGTGGTTGAACTCCGACTCCTACCCAAGTCAGAACGAGTTCGCTTCCTGCTATTCCAGCTAGTGTCGAAGAAATTCCCAGTATTACCAAGAACGCAACATTTGGGAAAATATGCTGACGCAAAATTCGAACAGGTGAAGCACCGAGAGCCTGGGCCGCAGTCACATAGTCAAGCTCCCGTATTGATAGAACTTGAGCTCTAATGAGCCTCATTGAACCTACCCAGAAAAACAGTGAAAGAGTCCCAAATACCAAGAAGTACGAATAGGCCCCTGTGGAAATAAGGCCATCTATACCAGACCAATCTTCAAATCTCCTCACAGCACCCCTAAGTCTGTCATCAAGTGTCGAGTTAATCAAAATCATCATCAGCAGAGCTGGGAGACTTGATAAAATCTCGCCTATCCTAGAAATAATCGTATCCAGCCAACGCCCGAAATAACCAGCAACAATTCCTAAAAACGGACCTAGGAAGAGACCTCCCGTTAGTACTGTAACCACGGTGATGATCACTGTTGTTCGAATCGAATACATCGTACGAGTGAGTAAGTCGCGGCCTAACCTGTCGGTGCCAAGTAGATAATCTTCGAAGCCAGGTCCACGAAGTGCATTGTTTAATTCTGTCTCTCGATAGTCGAACGGTGCGAGTACTGGCGCAAGAATACCTACACAGAATAAAATTATGATGATCCCAGCAGATATCATTCCTAATTTTTTAGCAACTAATCTCCGAAGGAATATCCCCGTCATGCTTGTTGAAGGTCGCTCGGTAGCCATAGTCTTTTGAAATGCTGTCACTATGAATTACCCGTCTTAATGCGCGGATCCACGAGCGAGTAGGCCAAATCTGCTATCAAATTCATAATGATGAACGCGCTAGCATAAATAACGGTTAAGGCTTGTATTGCGTTGTAATCTCGACTGCCAATCGCCTGAAACAAAAATGAGCCAATTCCAGGTATACCCAATAAGGTTTCGGCGATGATCGATCCTTCTATTATGCCTGCTAACGAGAACGCAACGATTGTCACCAAGGGTAGAAGTGCATTTCTCAGAACGTGTCGTCTCTGTATTGTGAACTCGTCTAATCCCTTGGCCCGGGCAGTTCTGACATAGTCAGTGCGGTTGATTTCAAGTACACCAGCCCGAACCAATCTAGCTACACCAACAAACCCACCTATAGTGTAGGCCGCGAGAGGTATGTAGATATGGGGATCCGGAATAGGTACTGCAAGAATTCCGCCAACCCATATGATATCTATCCAGCCACCCCAACCTCCTACGGGTAGAATCGATAAATTCACGGCAAAAATCCACTGCAAAACGGCAATCACCAGTATCCCCGGGAGAGCCGCACCGAAGAGTAACGACAATGTGAGTAATGGATCTAACCAGCTACCTCTTAATCGTGCCCCCAGCAGTCCAGCAAAAATACCAACTGGAAAGATGACTGCCAGTGCTGCCAAGCCTAGTTGTCCTGTAACCCAAAGACGTGGAGCAATCACCTCCCAAGTGCTGAAACCCCTTCGAATGTAACTCTCCCCAAAATCTCCGCGTGCTGCGTCACCTAGCCATCGTACATATTGAACATATATCGGATCGTTTAGACCTTCCGATTCGCGGATCCTTTCAAGTACTTCAGGGTCTCTTATTTGTCCTGCGATGACCGAAATCGGATCCCCAGGCCCCCATCTAGTCAAATAAAAACTAGCGAACGTAATAATTAATAGTAAAAAGGGTACAATCAGGATTCGACGCAGTGTATATTGCAGCATCTAGGAACCCAATAAACTTTCTATTCCTCATTCAGCACCACGTACTGGAGGCGCGGTACCGTCATCGGTGGTTCAAACCACGTTTTCACCCTTTTACCCACCACCACGTGATTACTTCCAAAAAAAGTAGGTATCCACGGCACTGCTTGAATCAGTGCCAGTTCTGCTTCACGGTATTGATTCAAACGTTCTTCGATTAAAGGATTCGTACGAGCAATTTCTAATAATTCATTTATCGCAGGAGAAGAAAAATTTGTGTTGTTCTCCTGGCTTTCACCATGTAATTTGATGTCTAAGATGTTCTCAGGATCGGGATAATCCATTTGCCAACCTAGTGTCCACATCTGTAGAGATCTGGAATCGACCAAATCAAGGAAACTAGCCCAATCTGCCTGCTTCACTTCTATTTCCAGGCCAAGGATCGTTCGCCACTGTTCGATAAATGCCTGAGTTATAAGCCCTGCTTGCGCCCCACCCCCGGTCTCGGTGAATATTATCGGAGGCATATCATTTTTATATGGACTCAGCTCTAATTCCGCTCTTGCTGCATCTGGATCATACGCGTATGTCTTATCCTCATTCGTATATCCGTATACACCAGGAGGTAATATTCCGGTCGCTGCGATCGCCATTCCATTTAAAGTCACTTCAGCAATCGTTTTTCGATCGATAGATAAAGCCATTGCCCGTCTCACATGCTCACAATCAAATGGGGCTTGAGATACATTAAATGCTATATAACTGACTGACATTCCGGGCGAAGCCTGATAAAACTCGTACAGACTTGATGACGGATCTCGAGCTCGCTCAATATCATTCGTACTTATATAAGCGATATCCAGTTCTTCATTTTCGAAACGAGTCAGTGCACTCCCACCCGCGAGGTTATAAACAGCCCGGCCAACTGATCTAGGCCCTAGATATGAATGTGGATTCTCTTCCAGAACTATGTACTCACCTAACTTCCATTCTTGCAGAAAATATGGGCCAGTTGCGTTAGGAGATCTTACCCAATTTCGATTAGACTCAATTTGCTCTCTATCGACAACAAAAGCTGAGGGATAGGTTAATTTCGCGAGGAAATATGGTTTGGGGCTATCAATAGTTATTTGAATCGTTTTCTCGTCGATTGCTTGCACACCACTGAAGTTGGGCTTCAGACCGTAGTAATACTCACGCATACCTACGATATCTTTCAGATACTCCAAGGCCACTGTCGATCGTAGTTCAGGGGAAGCAGCCCTCTTGAGAGACCAAACGACGTCCTCTGATGTCACGGAAGTACCATCATGAAATTTGGCGTTCGGTCTCAGCACGAAAGTATAAATCATACCGTCAGGGCTTATTTGGATACTTTCCGCTAAATCCGGGATAACCTCAAGATTTTTATTCATCGTCACAAGGCCACTGTATATCTCAACAATATACTCACCTGATGTAGCGTCAGTAGCGAGGTGGGGGTCCATAGTTACAGGTTCGCCACCGATCAGTCTAATTTCTCGTGAAGCTGCGCCAGAGTTGCCATAAGCAGCTGTATCGGTATTTATCGTTTCTGACTGTGAATCAGTTGCTACAGTTTCGCTTTCACCTCCGCTATACAGCAGTACCGCGCTCAACCCACCGATCACTAAAACCAGAGCACCAACAACACCAAGAAGAACTCCAAGAATTTGCTTAGATGTCATGCTTGCCTCCTACAGCTAGTATCCACTCTATCTGCAGCACCGTTCCGTTATCAAGGCTCTAATGTGCAGTTCAATCATCTCCAACAGTCTCAATATAAACATCACTTAATTGTCGTTTACTAACTGCAGATGGTGCTCCCATCAACAGATCAGAAGCCGATTTCGTTTTCGGGAAGGCAATGACTTCTCGAATATCTTTTTCACCAGCGAAGAGAGCAACCAGACGGTCGATGCCGGGTGCAAATCCTCCATGTGGTGGAGTCCCGTATTCGAATGCATCCAACATGTGACCAAATTTATCCCGGGCCTCATCCATCGAAAGGCCCAGCGTCATCAATACTTTCTCCTGCAGTTCGCGGGAATGAATTCGAATCGAACCCGAGCTCAATTCCCAACCATTGGCGACCAGATCATAGGCTCTTGACCTCACCGCGCCTGGATCAGTATCGAGCAAATCTATATCTTCATTGAACGGAGCTGTAAATAAATGATGCATCGCAGACCATCTAGACTCTTCCTCATCCCACTCAAACATTGGGAACTCAGTAATAAAGGCAAAAACTATCTCATCTGCTGAGGCCAAATTACGCTGCTCCGCAATATGACGACGGAGGGCATCTAGTGTCTTAGAAGTGACTTTATCTTCCCCCACAGCAAGCAGAATCAAGTCTCCTCGCTGCCCCCCTGCTGTGTGAGCAATTGCGGTCAATTGTTCAAGATCAAAAAATTTGGCTACGGGCGATCTGACATCTTCTTTGGTGAGAGTGTTCAAGGCTCCTTCGCCATCAAAACTCATCCAGATCAATCCGCCTGCACCGTTTTCTTTTGCCAAATCAACCATTTTATCTAAAGCTTTTCGTGGAGTATCGGACCCACCGTTTACAAGTATTCCTCTCAGTCTCCCGCCTTGCGCAACAGCCTCCTCAAACACTCTGAATCCACTATCCCTTGCGTGGTCTGTAAAATCTTGAATCTCGAGCCCGTAACGCAAATCCGGTTTATCGGTGCCAAAACGCTCCATCGATTCCGCATAAGTTATCCTCGGGAAACTATCATTAATCGAAAATTCCTCGCTTACCAACTCTGCTAATTTCAGAAACAATTTCTCCGTCAAGGTTAAAATGTCATCCTCATCAACAAAAGACATTTCAAAGTCGAGTTGGGTAAATTCAGGTTGGCGATCTGCGCGCAGGTCCTCATCTCGATAACATCGCGCGATCTGATAATAGCGATCAAAACCAGCGACCATTAATAATTGTTTCCACTGCTGTGGGCTCTGGGGAAGAGCGTAAAATTGTCCCTGGTGAACCCTGCTTGGGACCAAGTAGTCTCTGGCTCCTTCTGGAGTCGCTAGGCCAAGCACAGGGGTCTCAATTTCCACAAAGTCGTTAGCATCCATGTACGAACGTATTTCTTTGATCACATTGTGCCGTAATTTCAAATTGCGGTTCATTCTTTCTCTTCGGAGATCGAGGTAGCGGTACTGTAGTCGCAGTGACTCTTCAACGTTGTCTTCCTGATTGATAGGGAATGGGGGAGTTAACGATTTATTGAGGACAAGGATGGAATCTGCCTTCACTTCTATTGAACCAGTGGAAAGCGTCTCGTTTTCTGAACCTTCCTGTCGCTTAACAACAGTGCCAGTCACCTGAACAACATATTCCGCCCTTACTTCGTTAGCGATCTCATAAGCCTCCTGATTTTCATCGGGATTGAACACAATTTGGATCATCCCAGAAGAATCTCTGAGGTCGACAAACAATAAATGACCGTGATCTCGCCTCCTATTCACCCAGCCTACGACCGTTACTCTCGATTCCGAGTGACGTTCATTTAGATTTCCACACTGATGAGTTCGAAACGATGTTTCTTCCATAATTTGGCCTGCAAATTCTCCTACTGCTAGCTGACGTCAGGTTCCTTAATATCTAGAGTAATACCAGAGCTACTTTCAGGATTGGCGGAAATAGAAATTCGGCCTCTAAGCCAGTCCAGTACTAGTTCACCTACCAGCTCTCTGCGCCAACCCTGCAACAGTTTCAAATCGGGCTCCTCAGCATAATCGTTTAATAGATACCAGTGGATAAGCTTGTCAATATCCTTCCGCGTTGCAACAAATCGGGCCGCTATTCCAGCCTTTTTACATTCGACACCTATGATCGCTGAAACGATTGAACTGAGAGCTGGAGCATGCTGCGTTTTCGACGAATATTGCTCCGTCAAACGCAATGGTTGTTCCTTACCTATATCAATTAACCTCAAGAGTTCTTCTGAGAATTTAGTGACTACAGACTTACTCATACCTCGTATTACCTCAAGATCTGAAGGTGTATCAGGCATCGCTCGGGCAATTTCAATCAATGTACGATCAGAAATTACTCGCGTTCGAGGGACATTCAATGTTCTCGCTCGCCGTTCCCTCCAGTCTGCTAAATATTTCAGTACGCCGAGTTCCTTCGGGCGAAGTGACTTCATTTTCTCCACTTTTAGATACATTTCTTCTGGAGCAGGTCGCTGTGACCATACCTGGGCATAGTGCTCACACTCGGACGCAACGAAAGATAGCCTATTCGTCTGTTGTAATCGCTTTTTAATCACTGCCCAACAACTGGATAAATATCGAACATCATTCTGAGCGTAATGTAACTGGCGAGTTGCCAGCGGTCGCTGCTCCCAGTCAGAAAATTGGGATGCCTTACTTAATTTAGTCCCATGAATTTTTTCTACTAATGAAGCATAACCAATCTGGTCTTGATATCCTGCAAACGCTGCTGCAATCTGGGTATCAATTACATTCTGACCAACTGTTTCGTACGTATCTGCAAGTACCTGTAGATCTGCTTGGGCCGCGTGAATGATAGTTTCAATTTGTGGATCCGCGACCAAATCTGCTATTGGACCGATGTCCACCTCAAACGGATCGATTATGACAATTGTGGGAGATTTCGGATGTCCCCATGCAACCTGCACTAGCGCCAATTTGGGCGAATAATACCCTTCAGTTATGAACTCTAGGTCTAGTCCAAAAGAATTTGATGAATGGATACTTTCTACCACCCACGCCAGCCGATCCGTATCGGCGATTAGCTCGACATTCTCGTTGCTCTGTTCATATGTGGGCACCGGTACAGGTTACTACAGGTGAAGAATTAAAGATCCTTTGTACCTGAGAGTTTTCCTGTTCATCTTGCTTAGAAATGGTTACACTACTTTCGGTTAGTTCAACAGACAATGAAATTCAGAAAGAGGGTATTTTCATGAAGGCTGCAATCTATCATGCTGCGCACGAACAGTTGTCAATTGAGGACGTCGAGATCGATGAGCCACAAGGCTTCGAATTAATTGTCCGGACAGCAGCATCCGGTGTGTGTCATTCTGATCTTCATTTCGTAGACGGGTTCTATTTTATGCCCGGGCCAGCAGTGTTAGGACACGAAGCAGCGGGAGTTGTGGAGTCAGTCGGCCCATTGGTTACTGAGGTCAAGCCAGGGGATCATGTCATTGCATGCCTATCAATTTATTGCGGAAAATGCGAACGATGCCTAGTTGGTGAGACTCATTTGTGCGGTAATAAACCGGTACGTGATCCTGACTCAAATCCTGGGCTTCTATGGGAAGGCAAAGGAGTGCGGCAATTCGCCGGTCTCGGTTCGTACGCCGAAAAAATGCTCTTACACGAAAATGCAGTGGTGAAAATCGAAAAAGACATGCCGCTTCAACAAGCGGCCCTCATTGGATGTGGAGTCACCACTGGAGTCGGTGCGGCACTTAAGACTGCAAATGTACAAGCTGGGTCAACTGTGGTCGTCTTCGGTGCTGGTGGTGTAGGCCTTTCTGCAATCCAAGGGGCACGAATCGCCGGCGCAAGGACCATTATCGCGGTGGACCGCATCGAGCATAAGTTGGCCACCGCCAGAGAACTGGGTGCCACACACAGTGTCGATGCATCGACTGAGGATGCTGTTCAGAAAGTTCAGGAACTCACGGGTGGAGGCGCAGACTACGCATTTGAATGTGTGGGACTGAAAGTACTGGCCGAACAATGCTGGGCTGCAATCAGACCGGGCGGTACCGCAACCGTGGTCGGCATGATCCCGCAGGGTGAAATGGTCGAAATCCCCGGGCCCGAATTCCTTCGCGAGAAAAAGATTCAAGGATCGAGTATGGGTTCGAATCACTTTAAGGTAGACATGCCAGTCTACATTGACTTCTATAAAAGAGGCTTACTGCGACTCGATGAAATGATTACCCAAACAGCTCCTCTGAGCGAAGTCAATGACCGACTAAGAGCAATGCGTGACGGGGAAGTAGCTAGAAGCGTCCTAGTTTTCGATTAGTTTACTTTCAGGTATTCTAAGTCCATCAATTGATGTTGAAGGGTTAGGCCATCGATCTGTGCAAAATTCCAGACGATGGCTTTTACCCATTTAGCATCGGGTAGTACTAACAAATTAAGGACAAAACTATGGCATATCCAGAATACGAGAATTTATTAATCGACCGCGTAGGCAAAAATGACCAAATAGCAAGAATTACGCTTAATCGCCCCGAGAAAATGAACTCTCTTTCCCAGGAGCTGTTATTTGAATTCCGTGATGCATTGGAAAATTTAGAGCCGGATGATTCGGTTCGGGTCATTATTTTACGTGGTGCTGGACGAACCTTCTCCGCGGGTTATGACCTTACCCCGGCGAAGGGTACAGGCGCCGACGCCGTTGTACGAGAATTTCGAACTGTCGATGATGACGGAAGGCGGCTCTGGCAGGGCGTGCGTGCAGGGATGCAGCGAATTACAAACATTCACATGTACTTCTGGAATTTACAGAAGATAACAATTGCACAAGTACATGGTTATGCGATCGCTGGTGGCTGTGAGCTTTCCATGATGGCAGATTTGGTGGTTTGCGCCGACGACTCACGATTCGGTCACCCTGGACTTCGATTTGCTGGGACTCGAACGTCGATGATATTGCCACTTCTTGTTCCAATGCGAAAGGCAAAGGAGCTCTTTTATACCGGTGACAATATATCCGGGACAGAAGCAGCAGAAATTGGCATGGCAAATAAGGCAGTTCCTTTCGATCAACTCGAAGATGAGACCTTGGCCCTTGCTGAACGAGTTGCAAACCTGCCAGCGGATCACTTAGCACAACTCAAGATTCACATGAACCGTTTCCATGAAAATATGGGGATATACTCCAGTGTCCACTCGAGTACTGATCTTGATGCGGCTGGCACTTTCACGACCCAGTCATATGGATGGAGCGACAAATTTAAAGAGGGTGGCCTCAAGGAAGCCCTTGCATGGCGAGATGGCCCTTATCAGGATTATTCTGCCGCCCCAAGGAACTAAATTAGGCGTTGCAGCCGAGAAGCAACAGGCGCATGCATATAGTCTTATATTCTCCTCAGAGACAATAGATACCTCTCTGAGGAGAATTGTAGCCAATTATTACAGTCATCAAGACACTGCTAAGGCTTCTTGTTCGCAGGAGATCTGTTACCGACTCAAAGTCAGCTTAGTCACTAAATCAGTACTCTATATGCTGGGTTACGCTGTACTACGCTCAGCCTATGGTTACGTAGTCCCACGTAGACGCGGATCCAAAAGGTCCCGCATTGCATCACCCCAGAAGTTAAAGCCCATCACAGTGAGTCCAATCGTTAGACCTGGAGCCCATAGCATCCAAACTTGTCTTCTGAAATACTCTCTGGCTTCGCCCGCAAACATTTGTCCCCATGAAGGTTCACCTGCAGGTCCAAATCCGAGGAAGGACAATCCCGCTTCTGCAAGAATCGCGTTCGGAAGAGCAAGAGTACTACTCACAATAATTAGTGGTAATACATTCGGCAAAACGTGTTTACCCATCGCGCGAACTGCTCCAGCCCCATACGACTCTGCTGCCTCTACAAAGGGCCGGCTTCTCACTTCCAACGCTGCTGACCTATAAATTCTGGTAACTCCCCACATTCGTGTGAAAGATAGCGTCACGACAATCGAAAAAATTTCACTTATTTCCGCCTGACGAGCTATCTGTGCCGCGATAATTAACAGCACCAGATCGGGTAATGCCAAGCCAGCCGTGACCATCATACTCATGAAGGCGTCGAATGTTTTACCAAGGTATGCCCACATCACTCCAAGAATCGTTCCAAACAGACCACTCAGAATTACAGTACCCATTCCTACAAATAGCGATAGACGCGCCCCATATATCAATCGGGATGCGATGTCTCGCCCGACGTAATCTGTGCCAACCCAGTGAGTTGTAGATGGTTCAGCGAACCTCATAGCAAGTGACTGCTTGTACGGATCTATTGGCGCCAGCCATGGTGCAAATACTGCGATGATCAGGAAAAATAGAACAATCACACCACCAAAGAAACCGAGAGGACGTCTGATTGCAAATCGTGCAACCCCAGTTGCCTTCTGGACCACCCACGGTCGATTGTCTTCTGGTGCAAGATCGAAAAATTCTTCCTGCTCAGATACTGTCGATTTTTCCTGAGACATTCAGACCTGCCTAACTGTACTTAATCCGAGGATCAATCCACGCGTAGGACAGATCCACTAGAAAATTAGTAAACGAGATAATGAGTGCAAATACTAAGACCATACTTTGGATCACTGGGATGTCGAAATCACCGACAGCATCGACAATATACTTACCCATACCCGGAAGTGTGAAGAAACGTTCAAATATCACGTTACCTCCAATAACGATTGGTACCACCAATCCGAGCAGTGTAATGACCGGAATCATTGCATTTCGCATCGCATGTTTCACGATCACAGAAAACTCTTGAAGTCCCTTGGAACGGGCCGTTCGAATGAAGTCTTGCCGCAGTACTTCAAGCATAGTCGCTCGCATATATCGAACAAATACACTACCCGGCGCGAGGGCGATCAAAAGTACTGGAAGCCACATCACGCTGAGATGTTGCAAAGGATCCACCCAGAAGTGTTCAAATCGTATATCTGGTGCCCATCTCCACCACCTCGAAGCATACTCAACTATCAAGGTTGCGATCCAGAAGTTCGGGAAGGCACTAAGTGCGATTGCATATCCCCTAACAATATAGTCAGGGCCCGTATCTTGTTTAACCGCAGTCAGAGCACCGAGAGGGACAGCAACGAACGCCGCCACGATTATGGCCACCACACCCAGCTCTATCGAAACCGGAAGGCGCCACTTCAACTCATCCCAAATAGCGCGCTCACTTATCACGGAAGAGCCAAGATCACCTTGCAATAGCTGACCAAGCCAGAAACCATATCGCTCGAGAATAGGCTTATCCAATCCAGCTCGAGCTAACGTCTGTTTGACCATCACTGGGTCAGCCAGTTGCTCTTCTGGTACTAGGAAATACGATATCGATTCCGTCCAGTCGTCCGGGTTAAACGAGCGATCCGAGATAAAAAACGGACCGATGACATGAAGCAGAAGGAAGATGATTACTGTAACCATCCAAATCGAAACTACCGTCAGTAAGCCTCGCCGGATAATGTAGGTTGTCATCCCAAACACCCCCAAGGTTGACCCTAATATAGAGTCAAAAAAGTAATAATTATCTGTTGTTACTCACGAAGGCTCGACACAACCAAAGTCATGTCGAGCCTTCGTCTTAAAATCAAAGTCACTACGGACCGTTTAGCCCAGTAGCTGCTTTCGCATTGGCTCATCGATCCAGACTTGAGAGAATCGCTGCTGCTCTTCGTACTCAAGGTGATCACGACGCCAACCCCAGTTCTTTGTGAACGGCCAACTGAGCGCATAAGGTGCAACAGCGTAAGGCCAACCTGCAGGAATACAGGGCATCCTTTCCACGTTATCCACCTGCCACTGACGAATCATCTCCAGCTGTGTTTGCTGATCAGTTTCACCGCGAATCGCGAGAATTGCATCGTCAGAAGCACTAGTTCCTTCGATAGCATTGACCTCAACCGGGTTCACGTAGTCGTTCTTGTGCTGGTTACCGCCTGGTGTGAAGGCAACATGCTGTCTTGTACCTTGCGAGTACAGGTCAGCGAACATTGTCTGAGACACGAACGGTAGTCCTCCTGCACCACCCTGCTTCGCGGCCCATATAACGCCGTCGAAGTCACCACTACCGTAGTAGTAGTGAGGTAGGTAGTCAGTCTTATAGTCTGGGTGTTCAGCCGTAATCTTAAAGTGCCCGTCCTGCTCAAAGAAACCTTGGTAGGCCTCTCCGACTCTTGGGAACGTTGTACCGTACTCAGTAGTAGCGATCCAACGCATCGGCATTTCATAAGGCATTTCCATGCCTGCAGCTGACATAAGTTTCGCAGCCTCGTCAGGGTTACGGAAGTACAACTGTCGTTGTGCATCAGTATACTGCTGAGCGTAGTCCATAAACTCTTCAGCCTTCGGGTCAACCCAGAAATCATTGTAACCAGACGAGATACCCATACCGTGGATTCGAGCCTTGGTAGGCCAGCCCTTGTCACGGAAGGCCGTGAGATCGTAGAAGGTATCGTTGATCAATTCTCGGTCAATCAGCATAGAAAGTGCTTGTCGAGCTCTCTGATCACGCCATATTGAGCCTGGGCGTAAGCCGAAGGCTATACCCCAGTTACCCTTTTCAACTGGGTTTTGCCACACGTCAAGCTCAGGAATCTCTTCCTTCGTTGAAATAATGTCTTCCTGACGAGTCTGACTCCACCAAAGCTGGCCAGACTTGAACTGTGCTTGTCGCTGTGCGTACTCGTCAATGACCGGGTTATCAAAACCATCCATCTTTGGCTTGTTTATACCCCAGGCATTTGGATTTGCTCGCCAGTGCATCGCAACTGAACGATCCCACTTGTCAAGCATCCAAGGACCAGTACCACGAATATCGTCTCGTGGATTGTACTTTTCAGCGATAGCCTCTTGAGGCTGAATCATGAACCAACGTTGATAAGCGATTGCAGCCAGGATGTCTCCGAAGCTGAATGCCATGTCAATCTGAATGGTGTGGTCATCAATCGCTGTCATATCAGTGATCGCAGCGTCTTTACTGCGTTCATGTGATAGATCAGCCGCTGAGTTAGATAGCTCTTTAAATTTATTCCAAGACTGAACGACGTCTTCGGCCACGAAGGGTCGGCTCTCTGTCGGTGGGCGAGGATCCCACTTAGCGTCTTTTCTTAGGTTCAGAATAAGTTTGGTATTGTCTGCAAATTCCCAAGACTCGGCAAGTCCGGCTTGCACGTTACCTTTAGCAAGCTGATCTCCCTCACCTGGCTGAAACTCGAGTAGAGTCTGGTACGCCCAACGGGAGTAATAAGCAGCCTTATAAGAAGTCGCCTGAAGAGGGTCAACCTGCTCAGGTTCAGCCTGCGTAATACCCTTGAAGATGCCTCCAAGATGTTGAGGCTCGTGGTACTCACGAGATGTGAGAATCCCTGCTTCTGCAGCAGCAGCCTGCTGTTGCACTAACGCCTGTGTCGCTGCAGCAGTAGCTGCACTAGATGATGAACTAGAACCCGAGCTAGTTGCTGCGACTTCTTCTTCGTCTCCGCTTCCACAACCGATCAGTGCAGCACCACCCAGACCGGCAAGCCCAAGCGCACCACCACGAACGACTGCTCGTCGAGAAAATCGTTTTCTCGACCAATAATTTCCAGCCATACAGAACCTCCAATGTTACATCCGGCGTTAGTCGCCGGAATCCCTCGTTAGCGAGAGTATGGGTTATCGAGGGGTGTTTGTCAACCAGAATCCTTGCTGTTTGGAAATCAGATATTGATATAGAAATTGGTGATTCCGTTAGAATATTAAAAATGACTACTATAACTATAAGAAATGAGGATATTCGGCCGTTGTTCCTCGCGGTTGTCTATGCTCTGAGCCTGCCACGAAAGACCATCGATCGAGAACGTCTTGTCAGTCTGCAGCAGCAGCTCCAGTCTGATTTCAGTAAAGCCACATGCACCCTGAATCTCGAACCAGAAGAAATATTACTTTTGGGAGGAGCACTCAATGGGGTGATCAATGAAATGAAACAGTTCGCTATCGGTGAGGGCAAGTCTATGGTCGAATCTTTCGCGACTTCCATGACAATATGCTTTCCAGACACCGACTCTGATCCAGGCCTGGCGATGGATTTAGTAGCACTTCCGTTTGGATTGAAAAACAGATTCCAGGAGTATTTAGGTGTGGCTCAGACTGAGATCGATACAAGAACTCAGACAATAGACGAGGCATCAGAACCAAAAAACAGATGGTGGAAGATCTGGTGAAAGAACCTTGCTGCGACTTCGCAGTCGGCTGACTTTATAGATCAGATAATCGATATGGCATTCTCAGCAGGGCCTTCAATACACCGCGGCATGAAGGGGCAGGTTCCACCCAGTTCGGGTTACAGGTATCTTGCGCTTTAGGAAAGAGGAAAGCTAGCGTTCTAGCCGACTTTAGCTCGAGCTGCATCCTTGTCACTGAACCAAAGAGCATTTATTTCTGTATAGTGGGCCTCTTCGTCAGGAACATCGTCCTCAGCGTACACCGCCGAAACAGGGCAAGCCGGTTCACAAGCTCCACAGTCAATGCACTCCTCAGGGTCGATGTACAGAATCTTGTCAACGCCCTCTTCGAAGTGAATGCAGTCTACTGGGCACACGTCCACACAAGACTGGTCCATCGTGTCAATACAGGGTGTGGTAATCACATACGTCATACTTCACATACCTTCCAATTCTGCATCCCGCTCAGTGACAATAATGCTACTACCAGCCCACTTATGTCAACAGGTGAATTCTTTTACATATCAGATGCTGATAAACCCTCAAGTATTGGAATATCATCATTCTCGATCACTGCACCACCTTCCTCTAGTGGCAGGGCAGTAAGCGCTACTTCTCCGTCCGACTTAAGGTGAACTCTGAGCGCATGCCCACCGTTGTGTCCACCCAGTCCTTCAGACGCTCCACTGTAGGCGGCCACGGTGTCTCCTGCACTCACCCTTGTCATCTGCTCCCAATGTCCAAGCGCCACATAGTCACGACCAGAGGCTGCAAGTTCTTCCTCAAGAATATGAAATGAGTGATGAAGAAGCGCCTTAGGATGAATGAAATGACCGTGCCCCACCGCCAAAGACCAAGCGTAGCTTCCCCGTTCAGGTATCCCCTCGAAAGGAGAAAAATCCATCAATGTCTCCGTATGTGCCCTGCCCCAAATTTCGAGATCCAGAGCTGGGAACTCCGCAGTCTCGCCATCCCGGCCACGTAACAGTGTGACGTTAGGACACGCATCAGCAAGGTCGAACCTGTCATAAACGGAGTAAGGTCCCACATGATCATGGTTCCCAGGACCAATCACTGTTGGTCTATCGATTCTCGCAAGTTCAGAAGCCGCAAATTCGAGGGTATGTTCTTTCACCCGCGCATTGTCAAAAAAATCACCAGCGATAATAACAAGGTCTGCATCCTCAGCTATTGCAAGATTGACCACAGAGCTGAATGCATGCTCCAGTCCCACTCCATCATCACTTTTCCCAGCGTCATATGCACCTAAATGGACGTCGCTAGTATGAATTATTTTAAGTTCTGGTCGTTCGATCGTTGTCATTGAAGTCCTTTTCCTACTCGCCCCAGAGTAGATTGCATCTACTTTTGATTCAACCAATAAACCAGAAGTCTACTTCTCCACCGTCATGGCTTCGAGATTATCCTTGCAGGCATCAATGAGTCCCGAGATTGGTACTCTCTCCTGGGCCATGCTATCCCTATTACGAATAGTAACCGCGTCATCTTCCATGGTTTCAAAATCCACGGTAATGCACAGAGGAGTTCCAATCTCGTCTTGCCGTCGATAACGTCGCCCTATTGATTGGGCATCGTCATATTGGGCCTTGAACTGCGATCTCAACACATCCATCACATTGCGAGCAGTCGGTGTGAGCTTTTCATTCCTTGAGAGTGGAAGAACCGCGACATTCACGGGTGCTATCTTTGGTGAAAGCCGAAGCACTGTACGGGTGTCCTCACCAACCTCTTCTTCGTCGTAGGCATCGAGTAGGAGGGTAAGGAAAATACGATCAACACCTGCTGCGGGTTCAATCACATGCGGAACTATATGTTCATTTCGGTCCTGATCAAAATAGGTAAGCTTCTGTCCAGAATGGTTAGCATGCTGCGTAAGATCATAATTACCTCTGTTCGCAATGCCTTCAAGTTCTCCCCATCCCCACGGAAAGTGTACTTCGATATCGGTGGTGCCACTCGAATAGTGCGAGAGTTCCTCTGGATCATGTGCTCTAAGCCGGAGATGTTCGGCTCGAATACCAATTGAATGGTACCAATTCAGTCGTTTAGTTTTCCAATACTCATACCATTCGTCAGAGTCTTCCGGGTAACAGAAAAACTCCATCTCCATCTGTTCGAATTCTCTCGTACGGAATATGAACTGCTTCACTGTAATTTCGTTTCGGAATGATTTGCCGATCTGCGCTATACCGAAAGGTAGTCGTTTCCGCATCGTAGATTGTACTTGTGAGAAATTCACAAACATGCCTTGAGCAGTTTCAGGCCTCATATAAGCCCGACCGCTCTCATCTGAAACTGGACCGACAATAGTACTCAGCATCATGTTGAACTGCCTTGGTGTTGTAAAACCTTGCGTACCTGGACATGATGGGCAACTCCCATCCGGGCTTTCATCAGCCAAATGATCCTCTCTAAATCTAGCCTGACAATCTAAGCATTCCACCAGTGGGTCATTGAACGCATCAAGATGACCCGCGGCCTTCCAGACTGCCGGATTAGAAATAATCGCGGCTTCAAGTCCAACAACATCGTCTCTCTCGTCTACCATGGATTTCCACCATTGCTCACGGATATTTCGCTTCAGTTCAACACCGAGAGGTCCGTAGTCGTAGGCGGCAGCAAATCCCCCATAAATCTCGGCCGACGGGAATACAAATCCTCGCCTTTTCGCTAGCGAAGTTATGGTTTCAATATCTGCTTTCATCATTGACGGGTTCTGATCGAATCCATCGTCCATAGCAAATCCTCTCACTGTCGGCTGTTAGGTCTTTACGTCATTTTCCCGACAAAACGGCAAATTATGTCTTAAAAAAGCGCTCAACTGGCAAAACAAAAATTACCGCGCCGCCTGTTCGTATTTGGACGATACGGGAGGAGAAAGCAGCGTCGCCGGCCAGAGGCAGACCCTGGAGTGGCACCATTTCTTCCCGCTCCTGGCAATGTTCCTTGACTAACGCCGAAAGTCGATCAACTTGAGACGCGCTAATACCACACATCAACGTGGTCGAGCCCCTTCTAAGGAACCCACCTGTACTGCCTATTCTAGTGACTCGGAATTCAGCCTCGACTAAGGCATCACTCAACAGATCGGCGTCGGCTTCATCGACCACCATCAATGCCATTCTATCGATGTTTAAATCCTGACTCATAGTATTCGTCCTACTATCGAAAAAATCGCTACGGAAGGAATCATAACTGCAATTCTAAGACATATCCATGACATGCCGCAAAGTCAGGAGAGGCCGGTCAGCTTCGGCTATATCTTTTGTTGAATCTTTCAACTCGCCCAGCTGTATCCACTATTCTTTGCTCACCCGTGAAGAACGGGTGACATGTCGAACAAACATCAACTTTCAGGTCTTGCTGCGTCGAACTCGTTTCCCATGAAAAACCACACGCACAACTAATAGTCGTGAGTTCATAGGTCGGATGGACTTCCTTTTTCATTGATTACTCCAAAATACGCTAGCTAGCCGGGCTAACAGATACTTTCTTTCGACGCCCTTTAGCATACGGCGCAAATTCAACCACACCATCTACTTTTGCCCAGAGAGTATGGTCCCGGCCAACACCGACGTTTTCGCCAGCATGCACCCTAGTTCCCCTTTGTCGCACAATTATTGTTCCGGCGGTTACTGTTTGCCCGCTATAACGTTTGACCCCTAGCCTCTTGCTATTAGAGTCTCTTCCATTGGATGTTGAACCACCAGATTTTTTATGGGCCATATTGGTAACTCCCTAAACCTTAAGAACGAATCTCACTAATTTGTAGTCTTGTAATCAGTTGATGATGGCCCTTTTTCTTGGCCTGACGAGTCTTGTTCTTATAATGGAAGAAAAGAACTTTATCTGCTCGTCTCTGATCTATCACCTCAGCTTGAACGATCGCACCCTCAACAAGAGGTCGACCTATTTTAGCTTCTGCACCATCACCGCCCAGCAGCAATACTTCCGTGAGTTCTATGGTGTCGCCGGTCTCCGCAGCAAGTCGCTCTACATCGAGGACATCGCCCTCTGACACTTTGTATTGCTTTCCACCAGTGCGAATGATCGCGTATCTCTTACTGTCGACCGTTGTAGATGTCATCATACGTCTCCGCGTTAGACCTTAATTATCCGTAAATACCGGAACCATTAGCTTAATCTGGGTTTGTGGATACGGTCAATTTACTGACTTAACACTATGAACCCCAAGCAAGGCCCGGCTTACCCTGACTAGACTTAGTATCTCTTGGCTCGTCTTTAACGGAAGATCCACTAGTTGGGCTTGGATCACTGGCGAAACCATCGGCTGGATTACCTCTACCCTCCGCAGGGCCAAGAATTTTCAGAAGTTCTTCACCTTCCAAGGTTTCCACCTCAATCAATCGCTCAGCAAGCCTAGCTAAAACTTCCTTTTTATCAGTCAAAATTGACTTACACCGCACATGTGCTTCCTCAATGAGTCGTTTTACTTCCGAATCAATTTGTTCAGCCGTCTTTTCTGAATAGTCTCGCTCTTCACTAATATCACGACCCAAAAAGACCATAGACTGCCGCTTGCCGAATGTTCTAGGTCCCATAAGGTCTGACATACCCCACTGAGTCACCATGTTTCGTGCAATTTGAGTAACTTTCCCAATGTCGTCATGGGCTCCAGTAGTCATTTCACCAAAAGTCAGTTCCTCCGACACGTGACCACCAAGCGCCATCGTCATCATAGCCTCGTAGTATGAACGATCCTGCAGTTGGCGATCGTCGACTGGAAGGGACCGAGTGAAACCACCAGCCATTCCGCGGGATACTATAGTTACCTTGAAGGGGATGTCCGCATCAGGAGAAAAATATCCCGCGACTGTATGCCCCGCCTCATGATATGCAATTACCTTCTTCTCCTCAGGTGTGATAACCCTTGATTTTCGTTCTGGGCCTGCTATCACCCTATCAATGGACTCATTGAGTTCGTCAGAGCGTATTCGCTTCAGATCTCTACGGGCAGCCAGTATTGCAGCCTCATTTACCAAGTTAGCCAAATCGGCACCACTAAATCCAGGTGTCTGTTTTGCAACGGTCTCCAGATCTACATCTACATCAATCGGTTTACCTTTCGAATGCACATCGAGCACCTGCCGGCGCCCGTGGACATCTGGAAGTGCCAGCATTACCTGTCTGTCGAATCGGCCTGGCCTGAGCAGAGCCGGGTCTAAAACATCTGGCCTGTTAGTCGACGCAAGCACGATGACATTCGCCTCAGAGTCAAATCCATCCATCTCTACCAAAATTTGATTGAGCGTCTGTTCTCTCTCATCATGGGAGCCGCCTAGTCCGGCCCCCCGTTGCCTACCTACAGCATCAATTTCGTCGATAAACACAATAGCTGGTGCTTGCTTCTTAGCCTGATCAAACAGATCACGCACCCGTGAGGCACCTACCCCTACAAACATCTCCACAAATTCCGAACCGGACAAATGGAAAAAAGGGACGCCCGCTTCACCTGAAACAGCTCTCGCTATCATCGTCTTCCCCGTACCGGGAGGACCTACCAGCAGAACTCCATGCGGGATACGAGCACCTAGGCTAGAAAATTTCTCTGGAAATTTCAGGAATTCCACTACCTCGTGCAGTTCTTCAACAGCTTCGTCCTGTCCAGCCACATCACCAAAAGTAACTGTCGGTTGCTGTTCGTCAAATTTTCTGGCGCGACTTTTACCAAACGACATCGCTTGATTATTTGCGCCACCAGCCTGCCTCATCATAAACAGGATCAGAGCCCCCAGTATGATTAGTGGCAGAAACGATATAAAAGCCCCTAACACTCCATCCAAACGCCCACCACCAGATATTTCGACCTCGACACCGTCTGTCCCGACCGCAACATCATTACCACGGAGAATTTCTTCCATTGATGACGATGATTCTTTTCGTGAGATTACGGGCTCGACTTGGTCAATGAGATAAACCTTCAAATTATCGTCGTCAACTGCGATTCTTTTGACGTTTCCTGTTTGAGCCTCAGCGATGACCCAAGAAAGTGGCTTCATTCCCGACCCAGTCTGGGGCCTGATCAGAAGCACAACCACCAAAACCAGAGTTATCAAAACCAGGAAATAGATAAAAAAGTTTCTTCCGGAACGAGATTTCATAAAAAAGTGAACCCCTACTTCTCAACTGCCAGGGTACTGAAAAACAATGTCAAGTAACTTTGGAATTTCACGCCCCACCACAAGATATTTAGACATAATTATATCATGCGGAATCGGTCGAGAAACTTAGGCTGATAAACTTCAGTCATCGTCTTGATCAATATACAGTTTACCGTCCCATGCCCAGTCTTCCACGTCATGCTCGGTGAAAATCACGTGAGTGGAAGCCGGTTCTGTATGGGCAACATTACACACTGCATCTGTAATAAGTCTTACCAGTTCCCTTTTCTGGGCCAATGATCGTCCAGGGAGCATTTCTATTCTCACTATGGGCATCTTAAATTCCTCCAAAATTAATTAACTGCTTTCGGGTTAATATATCCTGAAATCACTAATAATTTGGAGAAATCGCCCTGAGAAGACAGAAATCTTTAGTCGAGCGCCCTGACTGGGCCTTGGAACAAAAACTACTTGATGCCCGTGACGAGAACAGCCAAGTAGCTGGAGTCGATGAAGTGGGTCGAGGGGCGCTTGCCGGGCCCGTAGTTGCTGCTGCAGTGGTACTCCTGCCATCTATCAAAAAAGAGCCCTGGGTAAAGGACATCAACGACTCCAAGCGTGTTACTCGATCAGCTCGAGCTCGCCTATCAGGACTAATTAAGGCACATTCGAAAATTGGAGTAGGTGTCGTTTCACCACATGTAGTCGACGCAATAAATATTCGCTGGGCTACGAGACTTGCAATGATTGAGGCATGTAAGCAACTCATGTTGCTCATAGATGTTCACGCAGCAATAATTGACGGTACTGAAACACTAGGTTTCTTCGGAAATGAAGTTAGCCTAGTAGGCGGAGATTCCAAGTCGATTTCGGTAGCAGCCGCATCTATTGTGGCTAAAGTGGAAAGAGACCGCTTGCTAGGTGAATTGGACCAATCATTTCCAGGATACGGGTTCGCCGCGAACGCTGGATACGGGACTCGAGAGCACTTACACTCTCTAAGTATCAGAGGGCCCACTTCCATCCATCGCTTTTCGTTCAGACCCGTCCGAGAGGCTCTAAATTTACGAAGGAGTTAGTGATGAATGACCGCAGAAAGTTGTTGGGTGCTGCAGGCGAACGGATCGCTGGCGAGTACCTTGAGAAGCAAGGTTATTTTATTCGTGCAAAAAATGTGCAGATAAAGACAGCCGACTTAATAGGACAAATACCTGTCGTCGCCGAGAAGGGTGATACCACGGCCATCGTCGAAGTTAAACTACGTACCAGTCGTAAAATGGGCCCTAGTCAGAACAAAATATCAGAAGCCAAGCTGGAGAAATTAAAAGCCCTCGCGACGAGCTTTGGAAAAGATAACGACATTCCTCCAGAGCAAAATTTCCGGATAGATCTGATCGCTATCGAATTGACTGTAGGTGGCGATGTCGGCCAACTGACGCATATTCAGGGAGAAGTCGAGCCAAATTTCCTTAGTGAATAAGAAGGGCTACATTTTCAGTAGTTCTGCTCAGGGAGGTGAATCAAGTGCCTATTTACTCGTTCAACTGCAAGAGCTGCGAGAGGAACGTTGACGTATTCGTAAGAAACCGTGCAAAAGTTTCTGAGGCAAAATGCCCTGCATGTGATAGTCAGGACTTACGACAATTGGTTGCTCGAGTGGCGAGAGTCCGTTCGGCTAACCAAAGGTTAGATGAAATTGATGTCTCTGCTGAGCTTGGAGCTCTCGAAGGCAAAGACGAGGGGTCATTCGCAAAATGGGCACGTAAAATGGGCGACAGGTTTGATGGTGAACTTGGGTCAGATTTCTCTGAACTGGCAGACAAGGCCGATGCCGGAGAAGACCCAGTCGAAAGATTCGACGCCGAACATACACTTCGGTACCGGATAGGCAAGGCCCGCGA
Source organism: uncultured bacterium (assembly GCA_964011795.1). Lineage (GTDB taxonomy): Bacteria > Chloroflexota > Dehalococcoidia > UBA2979 > UBA2979 > UBA2979. The sequence goes on from CAXGQC010000014.1 coordinate 22,979, forward strand.
CGAAAACAACGCAGACAGTATGGATGACTACTCCATCTGACGAGATTTTACTATGCCACTGTACGAATACAAATGTGCCGATTGTGATGACTTAACAACAGTATTGGTCCGAAAACAATCCGATCGAACGAAAGACAAGGCCTGTGCCAGCTGCGGAAGCATGAACTTGAGCCAGGTAATTTCCAAGCTGAGCCGCCTAAAATCCGCTCAAGATGTTATCGACGAAAAAGGAGCTCCCTCTGCTGGTACAGAATACGAAGATCCACGGCAAATTGGGGCATGGGTGGAAAAGCGATTCGAGGATTACGGAATGCCCATCCCCGAGGACACTCGCAATATGATAGACGCGGCTAGAGAAGGTGAATTGCCTAAGGAAATATCAGATATATAGTGCTTACTTGCGATACGTCGCTCTTAAGCATCTACGCTGGTAATATCCCTTGGAATTTCATTAAAATACTTATCAAAATACTTGGACAATTTAGTTATAAGTGTTTGAGGAAGGAATAGAAACCATGGAAAATGGACTTTACTTGTCTATAGTCGTAGGACTCATCGGACTTGTTTTCGCACTCGTGAAAGCCAGAGCTGTTATGGCCGAGGATGACGGAAACGACACGATGAGGGGTATCGCAAAGGCTATTCAAGAAGGTGCAGCCTCTTTCTTGAAGCGCGAGTACACATTTCTAACCGTATTCGTGGTGGGGATGTTTGTCGTATTGGTTCTCTTCATAGACTTGGACATCTTAGATAAATTCGGTGACCGTGATGATTCTCTATTCACATTCGCAACGTCCGTTTCTTACCTGATCGGTGCCATACTCTCCGGGACTGCCGGTTATTTAGGTATGACTATCGCTGTCAGAGCGAACGTTCGTACTGCAGCTTCGGCCTCGCGCGGACTCAATGCTGGACTACGCACCGCGTTCAACTCTGGAACAGTGATGGGATTAACAGTAGTTGGCCTAGGTTTGATTGGACTTGTACTGTTATATGTCATTTGGCAGGACCCTGCACCTCTCGCCGGCTTCGCCTTCGGAGCGTCCTCAATTGCACTGTTTGCAAGAGTCGGAGGAGGAATTTACACCAAGGCCGCTGATGTCGGTGCTGACTTGGTTGGCAAGGTAGAAGCAGGTATTCCAGAAGACGATCCAAGAAATCCGGCAACAATCGCGGACAATGTCGGAGACAATGTTGGTGATGTGGCAGGGATGGGGGCTGACCTTTTTGAGTCCTACGTCGGGTCGATGGTTGCAGCCATGACCTTGGCAGTAATTTCGCTGAGCGCTGGGTATGCAACTGAATACATTGTTCTACCAATTTATATCGCGGCGATCGGGATAATCTCGGCCATCATTGGAACTTTCTTAGTACGAACAAAAGAGGGAGCATCCCAAGGAGGACTTCTCGCAGCTCTAAGGATGGGAGTATTCGGTGCGTCGGGCCTAGTCCTGATAGGTACATTCATTGCCGTCCAGCAGCTTGACCTGGAAATGGATTATTTCTGGGTAGTCTTAGTCGGACTGGTAGCTGGACAAATAATAGGAACGGCTACCGAAGGATTCACCTCGCCTGAAGGATTCAGTTTCGGTCCAATACAGTACAAACCAACTGTTCAGCTCGCAGCACAGGCCGAATCAGGTACTGGGCCAATCATAATTGGTGGTCTGAGTCTAGGGATGCTATCTACTGTTATCCCCATGGTTACTGTTGTAATAGCGCTGTACATTTCATATGAGTTGGCTGATTTCTACGGAGTGGCACTCGCAGCGGTCGGTATGCTAGCTCCTCTAGGAATAACTCTTGCCACCGATGCATACGGGCCGGTGGCCGACAACGCGGGCGGAATCGCTGAACAGGCAGGACTAGATCCCGAAGTTCGAGAACGAACAGATGCATTGGATCAGCTTGGAAACACTACTGCAGCTACGGGCAAAGGCTTCGCCATCGGTTCTGCGATGTTAACCGCACTGGCACTCTTGGCAACTTTTCAGGCGGTTACTGGTATCGATTCCAGCTCGCTGAGCCTTCTGGAAGCGGATGTGATGATTGGACTGTTAGTAGGGGCCCTAATGCCGTTTATTTTCTCGGCTTTGTCGATGGGTGCCGTTGGTCGCGCTGCGCAGGCAATGGTTGAAGAAGTCAGAAGACAATTTAGAGAACACCCCGGGATAATGGATGGCACCGAACAGCCTGACCACGAGCGGGCTATTCGAATCTCTACCGATGGCTCTTTAAAAGAGATGATCGTACCTGGCGTAATCGCCGTAGCGGCACCTATTGTCGTCGGTGCTGTGATCGGAGCACAGGCACTTGGAGGCTTATTGATTGGATCGATCGCTGCCGGTTCTATGCTTGCCATAATGATGGCTAATGCTGGAGGAGCATGGGACAATGCTAAGAAGTACATTGAAGAAGGAAACTACGGTGGGAAAAATTCCGAGGCTCATAAAGCGGCGGTCGTAGGTGACACCGTTGGTGATCCATTCAAAGACACCTCTGGCCCTTCGCTGAATATTCTGCTGAAACTTATGGCTATAGTTGCGGTAGTTTTCGGACCGTTGTTTTTATAGCCGAATTACAAATAGGAGTTGATTCTAATGACACATATAGAGGTTGGACAAACCGCACCAGACTTTACGCTTCTCAATGAATCTGGGGAAGAAGTATCTCTAAGTTCTATGCGAGGCAAAAAAGTCGTGCTGGTGTTTTATCCCTTCGATTTCTCGCCGCCCTGCACCACAGAAATGTGCACTATTCGAGACGATTTTTCTGGTTGGGACACATCAGGAGCTGAGGTTTTTGGAATTAGTCGAGATAGTCGTTATGCACACGCAGCCTTCAAGAAAGCTGAGAGCATCCCGATCACGTTGCTTGCCGACGTGAAAGGAGAGGCAGCCCGCGATTACGGTGTTTGGAATGAAGGAGCAGGATTCGCCGAGAGAGGAACATTTATTATCGACGAATCAGGCATTGTAACTTTCGCAGTCCATAACCCCGCTCCTGAAATACGGGACCACTCGGTAGTCGAAGGCTATTTGTCAAACAAGTCCTAGAGCTGCGACTGCTCCGTGAAAATCGACGACTTGCAGGTTGGTAAGTTAGTAAATGATTTCCGCCTCCGAATCGGGGCGGATGACGTATCAGCTTATCTCCTCGCGACTGGCGACTATTCGCCTGACTGGCTCGCAGAGAAGCTAGTACCTCCACAAATGATCGTTACAGAAATAATTGCAAACATTCTCGAGGTATTGGAGCTCCCAAAAAATCTTGTCCACACTGGGCAGGAGCATATCGCCAATGCCAGGGTTTCCTTCGATACCGCCCTCCGCATTACTGCAACAGTGAGTCAGCTCTCTGAACGGGCGGGAACCAGTATCGTAGTGTTCGATAGTCAAGTGACTGATTCACAAGGAAATATGTGTCTTGAATCCAAGACTAAAGTAATGGTCCTCGGGGGTGACAGCCGTGACTGAGTTACACTTCCCTCCTAATCTCACCGAAAAATTATTGCTAATTGACCAGCTGCTAGTCAATAATTACGCTATCGCTTCTGGGGATACCAACCCGATTCATCGAGAGACAGAGGAGGCCTACAGTGGTCCATTTGGGAGACCTGTCGCACATGGGATGATTCTATATGCTCTCGCATGTCAAATAATGCAAGAAGCTTTCGGCCAGAAATGGATAACAAGTGGATCGATAAGCGTGAAATGGAGAGGCCCTACTCTACTGCCGTCAGAAGTCAGAGCAACAGGAACCCTCAAAAAGCAAAATAGTGAACATGTGCAATACGATATCAACTGCAGCAATCAAGATGGTGAAACACTTCTGACAGGAGTGGCGATAATTCAGAAGTAGCCACCACGCTTGGATCCCAGACCGCCATTGCGCCTATCATCTTAGCTATGTTGAATAAACAGCAA
>CAXGQC010000015.1:0-25538 GCA_964011795.1 uncultured bacterium
CGAATGCCCAATGTTTTGTCATTGATAGCTCCGTGCACAGACGGTTTACGTCGTCGTAGGAGCCATTTACTTTAACTAAATTCGGAGAGTAGATCGCAGAACCAATAATCTTGCCCTGCTCAAGATCTGAGGGTATGAAAACGTATGCATCCATTTGTGCCGCGGCTGCGTGCGCGGCGACGGAGTTGGCGAGGTTACCAGTGGATGCACAGGCTATGGCATCGAACCCAAATTCTCTCGCTCGAGCGATCGCGATGGATACGACCCGGTCTTTGAACGACCAGGTCGGATTCACAGTGTCATTTTTCAGCCAGAGGTCGGATAGGCCAAGTGCCTTTGCTAGTCGGTCAGCCTTGATCAATGGAGTGAATCCTGCACCGAGATCAACTTTATATTCGGGTGCGCATGGGAGGAGCGGTGAGTATCTCCATAACGAGTTGGGGCCAGCCTCCACGCCGGCCACCGACATTGCCTCTCGGATGTCTTCATATCGATAATTCACTTCCAACGGGCCAAAACAAAATTCGCAGGCGAAAATAGGTTCGAGGCCATACTCACGGCCGCATTCCCGGCATTTCAATCCGTCACAATACGAGTCCATATTAAAATTCTTTCCTGAGTTAGGTGAGTCTTTCGTTTAAATGAGGGGCCTGACGTAAATGTTTTGCGTCAGGCTAGGGCATGAGCCGGAGCATGAAGAAAGCAGTGACTGGCGTAGATTTGCCAATAGCGGTTTTTGTCATTGCTGCCCTCTTTGAGTTACTCGCAAACCATAGATTACTTTGGTGAGACGGTCAATCGAGCTTAGATACCTTTGACCTAAGCAAGGTCAAGCAAACTATTAGAAGGGCGACTGCAGTCAGAAACAGACCTGTCCGTATGCCGATCAGGTCAGCCAATTGTCCGAACAGAAAAACCCCAAACATGGTGAATCCAAATTCCATCATGTAGAGGCTGCTAACCCGACCTCGGTATTCGTCAGAAGAGTATGACTGAACCAGTACGTTTGAGAGTGTCTGGCGGGCAGCCTGCGGTAAGCCTGACAAAAGAAGCACGAACGCGGTGAGTAAAACGGACTCCGATATGGCGAGAACGGCAATTATCACGCTCAGGAAAGCGGCGGCAAGAACGAGTACCCTTCCTCGGTTTTTCGGTAACATATTGCCGATCAAGAATGACCCTAGGATTGTCCCTACGCCCGTCAGGCCGTACAGAACGCCTACAGTCAGTTCGTCAGCCTGTAATTCATTCTCTAGGAAAGGTGCGAGAAGAGTATGAAATGGCATGACGAAAATCACGATGAAGAAGTTAGCTACGAGGACAGAGCGAACAGAGATATTGGTTCTAGCGTAGTTGAATCCCTGAACGATATCGCCAAAGGCCGCTTTCAGTGAGCGCCCACCACTTTCAACGGAAGCCGGATAACCCTTTACTGGCATCAGGGCGAATACCGCACCGAAGTAGGCAATCGCCATTACCAGATAGACATATGTCGATCCCGCGACTAAGTCACCCGGAACTAGGAACAATCCGAGTGCCATCAGCGGTGGTGCAACTGCTCGCGTAATAGCCATGCCAGCTCCCGAGAGTGCCACACCACTAGTGAGCTGGTCTTTACCCAAAATCTGTGCGATCAGGGCTTGTCGCGCGGGCATCATCAAGGGCATAATCGCCCCATGTATTACTCCGGCAATGATCAGGTGATAAATATCCATCGTTCCCATGGCAAGCATGGCGAATATGTACACGGAATTAAATCCATTTAGAAGTTGGCCTATTTGTATTATTTTCTGCTTAGGCAGGCGATCGGCTAGCAACCCGCCGATCGGAGAAAGCACCAACATTGGGATAGCTCCAGCAAGCGTAACCCAGCCGGCCCAGCCGTAAGATCCGGTAAGCGCGTAGGCAAGCCAGGGCTTTATCACCATTTGCATATTCATCGGTATGAAGTGACCATACATCGATAAGTAGAACCACCTAAAGCTGGTATTTTTTAGGGCGGCGAACGCCCTTGGCCCCGAAGGTTGATCGCTTTGCTGGCTCGGGGCCTTTATTGTTTGCGGAGTTGGGGCAATATGGCTTGCCATATGCGGGCTACTGCCTGGCCCATAGCGCATCCTTCGAACGCTTGGTCTCGTGGTTCTTGAAGCCTCGGCACCGTCATACGACTGGTTGCTCGCGGATCCGCTCTGAGAGTTTCTGCGCCTAGATCGCTGCGATAGTCGATAGGGTTTGGGCCTGGATCGCCTGGATTCGATAGTCACTGAAGAGAACCTCGCACTGCTGATGCACTCCCGAAAGGTACCACGACGGTCGTTTTACCGCCTGCTCTTGAAATTCGACTATTTGCCTTTATGATTTATCAGCGAGCGCTGATGGAGGTCTCCGGTGTTGAACGACGCTAATTCAGAAATTGGTCCCTTAGCAGGTGTATTGGTCATCGATGCGAGTGATTCTCGTGGTGAAATGTGTGGCAGGATGCTTGCTGATTTAGGTGCCTGCGTCCTCAAAATCGAGCCCCATGATGGTGTGAACACCAGATCATTGAGGCCAATAGATGTATCCAACGGCGAGTCTCTCTATTGGGCTCACGTAGGCGCTGGAAAACAGTCATTGAGTATGAATATGGATTCAGAAGATGACCGTTCACAATTATATAAATTGATATCAGGGGCCGATATCTTCATCGAAAGTTCGCCTATAGGCCAAATGTCCGAATTAGGCTTTGGTTATGATGACTTGTCGGTATTGAATGAGCGTTTGGTTTACGTCTCGATTTCACCCTATGGCCAAACAGGCCCAAAGTCTGATTGGCCGGCCACTGACTTCACGATCGAAGCAGCCGCGGGCCTGACTACTCTGCAGGGAGACGGCGACAGGCCTCCGCTGGCGATAGGCTATCCGCAAGCATCCTTTCACTCTGGCGGGCAGGCGGCGGCGGATGCAATCATAGCCTTGAATGAACGGGTGTTGAGTGGTCGGGGTCAATATCTTGATGTATCAATGCAGACTGTAATGTTGTGGACATTGATGCATGCAACAGGTTTTTGGCCGATGGAGGGGTGTGAACCACCATTAACCGGAGACGACAGAAACGATCCTCACCCGATGATTGGCAAGCTTGATCTCAGTGGCTTAAATACTGTGAAAGTGGCAGATGGGTATGTCCTTGCGTCATTACGCGGCGGACGCTTCGGTGCGAGAGTATTTCGAATGGCAGCGCAGTTGGCAGAAATGGATGGCGAGCTTCCGGACACCTTGCGTGAAATAGATTGGACTGAGCTAGCAAACGGTATCGATCCGAGTGCAGATGCTGAAACGATCGCACTGATCGGTGAGGCTACCGAAATGGTCCATCGTTCATTTGGCAAACGGACTAAAGCTGAGCTTTTTGATAGAGCGGTAGTGAGTGACGCTCAAGTTGCTCCAGTCAATAGTATTGGGGATCTGGTCGATCGAGACCCACAGCTGAGGTCTCGAGGATTCTGGAAGAAAATTGGCAGCCGCATGCATCCAAATACCCCATTGAAATTAAGTAACACCCCAGGGAATTTGTCAGATCCTGCTCCGATACTAGGTTCCTCAAACGACTTACTAGACCATCCCTTCGAATTTGCAGAGGATTTACCGTTGAGGGGATTGTTTGCTCAAGAGGGGAAGCAATCTGATGGTGAACGGCTTGGGCAAGCTTTTGCCGGACTGAAGGTTGCTGATTTTTCATGGGTCGGGGTCGGACCCATCTCGGCTAAAGCGTTAGCTGATCACGGCGCTACGGTGGTTCATATCGAGAGCGCTACGATTCCAGACGTATTACGGATGGGCCGCCCGGCCAAGGACGGAGTGCTTGGCTTGGACCGGGGCCAATTTTTCGCTAATTTCAATACATCTAAGTATGGTCTGCAATTGAATCTTCGGAGTGAATGGGGCAAGAATATAGCTAGGCAGCTGATTGACTGGGCCGATGTTGTCGTGGACTCCTTCACTTCGGGAACGATGAAGCGCCTAGGTTTTGACCACACAGAAATTCTTAGAGACCGCCCGGATCTAATCTGGTATAGCACAACTTTGCGAGGCCAGACTGGCCCGCATGCCACGTTCGGCGGATTTGGCCAGCAAGGGAGCGCGATCGCGGGATTGCACGGCCTGACAGGATGGGCAGACAGAGCTCCAGCTGGGACGTGGGGGGCGTACACAGACTTCATAACGCCCCGTTATGGCGTGTCCGCGCTCGCGTCAGCTGTTCTTCACCGAAGGGCGACTGGCCAGGGACAGTTTATTGATTTGTCACAAGTGGAATCGGGTATGCAATTCATCGGCCCGTTGTTACTGGACTACATGGCAAACGGCAATCTTGCACAGAGTAAAGGTAATTCGTCTTGGTACGCCTGTCCTAATCAGGTTTATTCAACAGAGGATGGCGTTGAGCGGTATATAGCCATTTCCTGTGAGACTTTCGAGCAGTGGAGTAATCTCGTTGATGTAATTAGTGCGTCGGTACCGTACGAAGGATTTGAGCCGATGGAACTTACATCAGTTGAGGACCGCTTGGAGTTCGAAGATCAAATTAATACTTGGATAGCCGAGTGGTGCGGTGCAAGAGACGGGCGAGAAATCGAATCACAGCTAATAGAAGCAGGAGTGCCAGCCTCGGTGGTCCAACGCACGAGCGAGTTGTATTCTGATGATCAGATTTCGCATAGGGCATTCTTCGAGACCCATAATCACGCACTCATGGGGCCAACTCCGTATGACGGGCATTCCACCAGATTTTCTGCGAGACCGGGCAACTACCTGCGGGGCCCTGGCCCAATAATGGGCCAACATACCCACGAAGTACTTACCGATATTCTTGGTATGGATGTTCTGGATATAGCTGATGCTGCGGCTTCTGGAGCTTTCGAGTAGGATCATTAAGCGAGCTACATTTCGTGCGGGGACGCTACTGTAGGGATAATACTGGTGTCCACATATGCGGATTAAGTTTTTGATCTTCCTTAAATCCTTTTCGGCCCGACTTAGTAGACCTCAAAAGATATTGGTTTTGTTGCTTCTTGTTGGAGGGGCATTGTTGACAGGTAGTCCTGGCCTCCTCTCGGAGGATGTAAGCAAAGTCAAAGAAAATTCCTGGCTCCGGGTGCAGAATGTAGGCGATACGCCGGCGCTCGTGAAAGTGGCTCATTACGGGTATGACGGCGAGCAGGTTGCGGCAGAAATCTGTCCCAGTGCTGCTTGTACATCAGTGCCTGCTGGGTCAGGATGGACTTTTTTCACTGAGACAAACGACGATCTACTCGCTCAGTTTTACGGTTCCACGAAGATCACTGGCGATCAGCCATTTGTTGCTGTTGCGGGTAGAGATTTTATGTTCAGTAAGGACGATGGCTGGTATCTCCTGATTGGAGGCGACACATACTGGTTAGGAGCCTCGGGCTCAAAGATTATGTTGCCATTTGTGGAGCATGTTCCTGAAAAGTACTCCCGGATCCATGTGAATAATGTGAGTACGGATACTCCGGCCTGCGTCAAGATTACGTACTACCGTGAGGGTGAGATGCAGCCGTCAGTCTCTGAGCCGGTGACAGCTGAAGATGGGTGTCCAGAGGGTGGCTATTACTTAGATCCAAATGAGTCCATGTTGCGGGATGCAATCTCTCTGCCAGTCGATCTGGGGTTTTCAGGCATGGGAATAGTGTCGAGTCATGTGGCGGTCCGAGACGGCTTTACAGTGTCAGTTAGAGAGCAGGCTATCGCAGCCGCTGTTGATACGGTTTCGGTTGAGGAAGAGGCGTTCGCAAGTTATAGAGGCCTCAGTGCGAATGAGACGGGGCGAGATATCGTGCTGCCGGTTATTGAGAGGGAGGCAAGCCGAGCAGACTCAGATATTGAATCTAAGTGGACCAGTAAGTTCCGCATTGCACCCCTTAATCCGACAATTCCGTACACCGTTAGTTTTCGGTATAGCGGAAGCACCGGAGACGGAGTGGAATTCGAAGCGGAGCAGGAATTTTTAGTGGAGGGTGCCTTGACCTGCGATCAAGGGTCGATTGGAATCGAGGCATGTCTGCCCGATTTATTAGAATTGCCAGTAGGGTTTTCTGGCACTGTAAGGATATCGAGTGCAGAAAGCATGGCAGTTATTGTCCAGCGAAGCAGTGACAACGGAGCGTATGGAGATTACAGAGGGTTTACGTCGCGGGAAGCGAGTACTCAGGTAGTACTCCCAGTGGTAAACAAGAGACTAGCACCCTGGGGTGGCAACGATGGTTGGAGTTCATCAGTTCACGTCCAGCCATTTGATGGCGGCGAAGCGACCGTATCTTTCTTTTACTTTTCTCCCGAATTAGACGCCAATGGGCTGTACCGCCCTATGGGCAGAATTAGCGGCCATCAAGTATTTCATCAAGCAGATGACCGGTTTCTGCCGGATGATTGGGTTGGTTCGCTTGTGGTGGTCTCGACCAGACCTATAGTGGCACTAGCCAGCCTAGAGAGTGACGCGTTTAAAGGAGATCCAGTGATGATGTATAACGGAGTGTCACTTGAGTAGTTCGAACAATGTATTCAACATGGACCAACTTGATCCCTCTACCAGAGGTGTACTGTCTTCGATATTGACAAAATATGATGGTGGGCCGAAGACAGGGATATTCACAGACGGTTCGTGTCAGATAAACCCAGGCAAAGGTGGCTGGGGAGTAGTGCAGGTCAGTCAGGATGAGATCATTTGTGAAAAGGCCGGCTTTGCCGAGCAAACTACGAACAATCGTATGGAACTCGTAGCGATGATTGAAGGCCTCAGGCTACTTGACCCGAAAGTGGAGTACGAGATATTCAGCGACAGTCAATTAGTTGTGAACACACTCAACAAATGGGCTCAAAATTGGGCTAAGTTAGGGTGGAAAAGAAAGACCGGGGAAATTGCTAATATCGAACTGGTCCAAGAGGCATATGCATTATTTCTAGACCGGCCGCTAGCGAAAGTCACGTGGATAAAAGCTCACAATGGTGAAAAGTGGAACGAATATGCCGATACGTTGGCTTCTTTGTACCTGCGATAAGTAAAAAGCAAGCCATTCCCACAGTCGCTGATGTTTGTGGTTAATTAACACTGGGGATACTAAACTTCAAACATTACATATCACGGTTCGGTGATGGGGTGCGGAATTGACTGAGACAAGCAAGGCGTCCACGGATAGGCTTTTGGCGATCGACGCTGGCAATACCAGCGTGGCGATCGGTGTTTTCGATGGAGATGAATTAATTAGTACCTTTCGTGTGGCGTCGAACCGTGACCGATTTACCGACGAGTGGACTATCTATGTCGACGGTCTCCTGAGGTCGCGTGGCGTGGACCCCTCTTCGATTACCTGTGCGGCAGTTTCCTCCACTGTTCCAGCATTGCGTGAGATCTTTGAAAACATTTGTGAAAGCCACTATTCCGTGCCTCTTTTAGTAGTTGATGCGAGCGTCGATCATGGAGTCAATATCCGTTACGAAAACGAGCATGAAATAGGTCCTGATCGGATACTTCATGCGGTAGCCGGTTTGGCAAAATATGAACCGCCGTTAGTGATTGTCGACCTAGGCACAGCATGCGTTTTCGACGCAATTGACGCGGACGGTTATTACCTTGGCGGAGCTATTTCTCCTGGGATTGGTTTGGCCTCATCCGCGTTGTTTGAGAAGGCTGCACTGCTTCGGAGTGTGGAACTGAAAGCCCCGGAAAATTCAATTGGCACTAATACGGAACACGCTTTGCAGTCCGGGATTTGCCTTGGATACGGAGCCCTCGTTGATGGCATGGTCAGCAGATTTAAGTCTGAGATGTCAGGGAATGTTACGGTCATCGGAACCGGAGGCTATATCGATCTGGTGCGAGGCACGGTAAGCTGTTTTGACGTATTCGAAGAGGATCTAAACCTTCGTGGGTTACAGATCCTCAGTAAGCGGGCGAGATAATCAATGACTGAGCAAGAACCGATTGCTGTGATAGAAAATGAAGATCCTTTGGAAGGGCTGACAATTGCTCTTGGTGTAACAGGATCTATTTCCTGTTATAAATCTCTGGAAATAGCGAGCAGACTAGTGCAGGCTGGCGCAACGGTTGATGTGATAATGACGAAGAGCGCGACGCAATTTGTGCAACCTTTGGCGTTCAAGGCGATAACCGCGAGGGTTCCATACGTTGATATGTTCGATCCGGCAGCGCCTGAGGGAGAATCCCATGTCGAAATTGCGCGCCGCTGTGATGCCATGCTCATTGCTCCAGCGACTGCGTCATCAATGTCGAAAATAGCAAATGGTCTATCAGATGATTTTGTCTCATTAACAGCGATTGCGACCAAGAGCCCGGTGTTATTGGCACCAGCCATGGACTCAAATATGTGGGATCACTTCGCGACTCAAGCCAATTTAAGTACTTTGACTGATGCAGGGATACAGATTATTGGCCCGGCAGAAGGACGACTGGCCTCAGGAAGAACTGGTTATGGGAGACTCGTCGAGCCGATTGATATCGTTGATGAGTTGCGAGCGAGAATTGGGCGGGAGCGAGGTGACCTCAGAGGGCGCCGAGTCGTAGTTACAGCAGGTGGCTCAAGAGAAGCCATCGATCCCGTCAGATTCATTAGTAACAGGTCCAGTGGAAAGATGGGATATGCAATCGCACAGGCAGCCCGGGACAGAGGGGCTCTAGTTACTCTAATTAGTACAGTTGATCGAAGGGTGCCAGCATGCGTGCAACTTGTAGAGGTCGAGAGTGCTGCTGATATGCATGAGGCTGTCCTGAACGAAACCCAGACGGCGGACATTTTAGTCATGGCCGCTGCTGTAGCTGACTACCGCCCAGCTGCGGTTGCAGATCAAAAAATCAAGAAAACAGATGATGACAAGGGCGACGCAAGCATCCCACTCGAGAAGACCACTGACATCATTGCCTCTGTGTCTCGTGAACAGGCGTCTGGGCGGTTGGTGAAAGTTGCGTTTGCTGCGGAAACGGAGAACCTCCTTGCGAATGCACGAAAGAAAATCGAGTCGAAGAATATAGATTTCATAGTTGCAAACGACGTATCAGCGACTGACTCGGGTTTTGCAACTGACACGAACCGAGTGACTATCATTGACGAACAAGGAACGGAAGAGTCACTCCCGTTGATGTCTAAGGTGCTCGTCGGCCACAAGATTCTGAGCCGATCATTAGGCTTGCTAGAGAGTCCCTAATTTAGGCGCTTTTGGCCTTAAGTCGCTTTTTCCTCATAGCTGTTGGCTCGATATCGAGTGCAGCATTTGGCGACTGAGCCTCATCCCGGTGCGCGAAAGCTGCAGCTGCGATCATGGCCCCGTTATCAGTACAAAGTGATGGTGGTGGAATTCGGAGATCGATATCAATGTGATCTTGAAGTACGTCTCGTAATCGGCGGTTAGCTGCGACACCTCCTGCGACTAGCACCGATTCCACTTTTTCTCTACGAGCAAGGTTGGCCGTCTTTTTTGCTAACACATCACAGACGGATTCTTGAAACGCCCATGCGACTTCAGCGCCCTCGGGGCAGTCCTCAGATTTTACGAGGTTCAGAACAGCAGTTTTGAGTCCTGAGAAGGAGAAATCGTTTGTCCCTTTCAGCCATGCTCTGGGTAGGCGGAGCGTTTTTTCTGTTGCTTGCTCACTGAGTGCTGAGATCGGAGGCCCTCCCGGATAGGGCAGGCCGAGAAGTCTGGCAACTTTATCAAAAGCCTCTCCGGCGGCGTCATCCCGGGTCGATCCGAGTCGGGTGAATGAGTGGTCAGACTCAATGCGTAGGAGTTCGGTGTGGCCTCCTGACACCACCAAGGCGATTGCTGGCAGGGGAGGAGGATCGATATCAATCCAGCAGGCCCGTAAGTGACCCTCTATATGATCTACTGGAATAATCGGTAAATCTCTGGCATATGCAAGGCCTCTAGCAGCGTTAAATCCAACGAGCAGGGCGCCTGGTAGTCCCGGGCCGGAAGTGGCTCCGATTGCATCGATGTCATCCCAACCCATATTTGCCACTGAGAGGGCTTCGCGGATAACCGGTACGATAGCCCGCAGATGCTCTCTGGCTGCCACCTCAGGGACAATCCCGTCAGTGATTTCATGTAAGCTGGTCTGCGAGGCGACTATAGATGAAAGCATCTGCCTGCCGTCTACAACGACAGACGCGGCTGTTTCATCGCAGGATGATTCGATACCTAATATGTTCATGCCTAAATACTATTTTGAAATTCGCATGTTGCAAAGGAATGAACAGTAGAGTCAGATATGGAAAGACAGCGTGAAGCGGAATTTGTGGATAGGCTAGCCAGTTGGTACGCCGACAATATGGTTGAATTCCCATGGCGGCAAAGCCAGGATCCCTACCACGCTCTAGTCGGCGCTGTGTGCACACAACAGACGCAGATGAGTCGTGCAATCGAAACATATTCCCGCTGGATTGAAGCGTTTCCGACTATCGCTGATTTGGCGGATGCCCCAGAAGAGGAAGTCCTCCGGATTTGGGGTCGGTCCGGCTATCCTCGGCGTGCGATTTATCTAAAGCGGGCCGCTGAAGTCTGCTGCTCCGAGTACGGGGGAGTTATTCCATGTGACGAGTTAGAGTTATTGTCGCTTCCTGGAGTTGGCCCGTTCACTGCAGGCATTGTGAGGTGTTTCGGATTTGGCATACAAACCCTCACTGTCGATACGAATGTAATCCGGATACTTGGCAGAGTGTTCCATGGTGATCTTCAACCGGTTAAGGAAACTGCCATTGACGAAATTCGACTTATAGGTGAGACCTTACTTGGACTCTCTGAGTCTGAGCAATTTAATGCTGCGGTGATGGATTTCGGTGCAGCGGTCTGTACCTCTCAACCACGATGTACGGAATGTACATTCAGTACTGAGCAGTTATGTTTAGCTGCCGAGCGCTTTTTGTCTGGCGAGAAGGCGGTGACTGTTGGAGAGAGCAAACCTTTTTCAGGGAGTGACAGGGAGTTACGGGGGAAGGTGTTGGAGGTGTTGCGGGGCCAGAGAGACCCAGTAGCGATCGAGAAAATCACTGTTGAATTGCGAACAGATCTAGACCAAGACGAAGAGAGATTTGAGGAGATACTGGCAGGGCTTGAAAAAGATTCCCTTATCTGGCGATCTGAACAACGGGCCGGACTTGGGACCATTGATACAGGCCAGCAGAAATAGATATGTAGATCGCCTGAAATCCTTTATTATGTGGTCTCCAATGGTTTTCTTGGCGAGACGGGAGATTCTGTGAAACGCGAGACTTGGCGGCTGCGACTAGCTGCGCATAGATATGGTAGGAAACTCAAGAGATCGGTTAGCCGAGGAACTTCCTCGGATAATTCGTCGGCGTCTGCAGATCAGGAACCTGTGGCAACAACTACCGAGAAGGTCATCAATGACAATCTTGTGCAGCACGTCGTTGCTGTGAAAATGTTCAGTAGAACGTTCCCGACGTCGAACGTCTGGGTGCTGCATGACGGTAATGAGGCGGCACTTATTGACTCCGGTTATGGAGATAAGCCTTCGATCGATGCTCGCAGAGAATATTTTCGAAAGGATTGGTCTGGCCATAATTTCAAGAGGATTGCAATGACTCACCATCATTTCGATCATTCCAGCGGTGGACGGCAGCTGCGCGATATTTTGAAAGCTGATACGGCGATTCATCCGATTGACGACGCATTATTACATACGCCGCTTGGCCCGGAAGAGGGAAATGAAGATCTACCTGACGATAAAGTTATTACGGATCGAGCCGACGTCTGGAAGAAAGAGGCATTTGAGACCCCGATAGACGTGACGATGGAGGATGGAGATACCTTCAAAGTTGGTGGACTCACGGTTCGGGCAGTACACACTCCTGGACATACTGCAGGGCATAACTGCTATCTCGTAGAGGAGACGATGCAGCTATTCACAGGGGACAACATTCTTGGTGTAGGGACCAGCGCAATCGGGCCACCGCCATCAGGGAACATGGGCGATTACATCGAATCACTCAAGCGAATGCGCGAGCTAGAGGCAAAATTATTTGCACCCGGTCATGGCCCGACGGTGACAGCCACTGCGGCGAAGGTTCAGGAACTCCTCGATCATAGGGAGGTGCGTGACCGTCAGATTATCGACATCATCGATAAGGGATATGACACTGATCAGCAGATTCGCCGGGCACTCTATCCAGAAATCCAAAAAGGTCTCCGGAGAGCTGCGCACGGTCAGGTGCGTTCCCATATAGCCAAGATGGTTGGTCAGGGAATCATGCAAGTAGACGAAATAGACGACGGAAAGACATGGAAAGTGAGCCTCACGAAGTAAAATTCTAGTGTTGGGCACTCATGATTTAGTAATTAGACACGTCCATATTACGAGGATACACGCCAGTGGCCGAGTAAACGGCTCGCTCGGCGATGTTGGTGGCTCTGTCAGCGATTCTCTCAATGTTATGGGACACCCATTGCAGGTGGGTAGCTGGCAAAATCGTTGTGGGGTCATCAACCATAATGCCTATCAATTCCTCGTAGACCCGATCATAGAGGTCGTCCACTTCATCATCAGCGGCGTTTACTGCATATGCTTTTTCTGGGTCTGCATCAACGAAAGCCTCCACGGCGTTCCGCAGCATATCTCTGGCCTTGGATGCCATAATTGGAAGATCGATGAGTGGCTTAACGAGTGGTTCATCTTGCATCACCACTGTCAACCGAGCGATGCCCTCAGCATGGTCGCCCATTCGTTCAAGGTCAATCATTACTGACGAGACAGACACTATTACTCGCAGATCCTTTGCAAGAGGGGCTTCAAGAGCAAGTAACCTAAGAACTTCGTCTTGTACCTCGTAATTCAGTTCATCTATGACCGCGTCACCTTCTATGACCGTTTGAGCTAATTCCGCGTCTCTCTCCACAAGGCTTTGCATGCCTTTATCCAGCGCCCTATCGACGAGCGAGCCCATTACCAAAACCTTGTTTAATAGCTCCGAAAGTTGCTTGTGGAATTCGTCACGGGCCATCTTCTTTTACCTCACGGACTGGCAGCATATTTAATTTATGGGTCTTAATGCAAGTCATCTAATTATATTGAAGCGTATTTTCCGTCGCTATCAACATGTATTCGATCATGAATTGTTAACAATTAGACCCGATCCTTCTCATGTTCGCATCTAAAGGTAGTGATGTGCAGACGGCAATGACTGATGAGAAGGAGTAGAAATAAGGACATGAATCAAAAAAAATTGGAACGTAACAGATTAAGTCTAGTCACCGCTTCGACAATTCCCCTCAGGTGGTTTTCACTACTGGGCATCATTGCCGCGTTAGTGATGGCTACTGTCGCTTGTGGCGGTGACTCAGCGTCATCGTCGGGCAGTGATTCAGCCTCATCGAATCTTTCGGGTGGTATAGCGATTGACGGCTCTTCGACCGTATATCCGATCACTGAAGCAGTGGCTGAGGAATTTCAAATTGCTCATCCAGATACTCGTGTAACAGTTGGTGTTTCAGGTACTGGCGGTGGGTTTACGAAATTCTGCACGGGGGAGACGGATATTTCTGACGCCTCACGTCCCATCAAGGACAAGGAAGTCGCTATGTGTGCAGAAAACAATATTGAATTCATTGAACTACGAGTTGGGCTTGACGGCCTAGCTGTCGTGAAGAATAAAGCTAATAACTATCTGGACGACCTGACGATGGAACAGCTGGCCATAGTGTGGGGACCAGACTCAGAAGAAGTGATCATGAAATGGAACCAAGTCGATGCTTCATTCCCAGCAGAGGATATTGATCTCTACGGACCGGGTACAGACTCGGGAACCTTTGACTTCTTCACGGAGGAAGTGAATGGAGAGGGCGGTGCGTCACGTGGCGATTACACACCATCAGAGGATGACAATGTTCTTGTAACCGGCCTTGCGGGTAACAAGCATTCCATGGGGTACTTTGGTTTCGCATACTACGCGGAAAACATGGATAAGCTCGGCGTGGTGAAGATCGATGGTGTTGCACCAAGTAATGAAACAGTTGGTGACGGGAGCTATCCGCTGTCACGTCCTTTGTATATCTATGTGAGCGTCAAGTCGCTCCAGGAGCAAGAGCAGGTTCGTGAATTTGTTAATTACTACCTTTCCGACGAAGGCATAGCTATGGTCACCGAGGTTGGGTACTCGAATGTGCCGGCAGATGAACTCGCAGGTACACGGGCAACATTAGCTAGCGCAATAGCGGGCAATTAAGGGGCTAATGTGAACATCTTCTAGCATTAATGCGGGAGAGGGTTCGTACGGATAGAGAATGAGGGGCATTGGTAAGATTCTGGAAAACGGTATCTTGGGAATAACGGGCGAGGTTCCCTATAAGCAAATATAGTAGGTGGTGGATAGATCGTATTAAGAATCTATCTGCCGCTTACTATGTTTTTCTAGTTTACAGTCAGATAGGTTGATTCGACGCGCTATGGATCAGCGAAGTGAGTCAGTGAGTTTACTTAGCGAGGAATAATGTCGTACGAGTCCAGGCCAGTCTCAGCAAGATATAGGCAAAATCTAAGAAACAATTTAGGTGGCCGTCTCATAGGTATCCTGCTGTTCTTATGCGCTTCTGTCACCGTTGTAACCACGATCGGGATAGTAGCTATTCTCTGCATCGAAGGATTTTCCTTCTTTGCTGAGGTGAGTCCCATCGAATTTTTCACGGGCACAAAGTGGACGCCGTTGTTCACGTCTAAAGGATTTGGTGTTCTTCCTTTGATTAGCGGTACTCTGTTGATTGGGCTAGGCGCTGCCTGTGTCGCATTGCCTTTAGGGACCCTCACAGCGATATATCTATCTGAATACGCTACGCCAAAAATACGTTCCGTATTGAAGCCTATGGTGGAAGTGCTATCAGGGATCCCTACCGTTGTTTACGGATACTTTGCTTTGACTTTTGTCTCGCCATTCATCAAAGAATATTTATATCCAGAGGCCGGTCCATATATGGCTATTTCAGCGATCATCGTAGTAGGCATCATGATCGTGCCCATTGTGGCGTCAATTTCAGATGATGCTTTACGAGCCGTTCCTCGAGAATTACGCGAAGCAGCGTACGGGGTCGGCTCGAGCCGACTAGAGGTGACAACAAGGGTGGCATTTCCCGCTGCTTTATCAGGGATTATCGCGTCTTATATTTTGGCGATTTCACGAGCGATTGGTGAAACGATGGCTGTTACTGTGGCGGCGGGAGCTCGTCCCAATCTCACCGCAAATCCCCTCGAGGCAGTTCAGACGATGACGGCATATATTGTCAGCGTTTCTTTGGGTGACACACCGCACGGCACTATTGAATTCAAGACTATTTTTGCGGTTGGGTTAACTTTGTTCTTTATGACACTTGTCATGAACGTGATTTCCAGCCGTATTACTAAGAGATTTCGGGAGGTCTACGATTGAGCTCTGAAAATAATCCTTCCCGTGTTAGGTCAGGACTAGGTTCATCTGACTATCGAACTAACCTCGCTTTCAGGCACCTCAAAGGCAGGATGTTCTATTTGCTCTGTCTTTTTGGATCTTTGGTGGGGATCTTGCTGCTTGTGACTCTCATCAATGACATTAGGCAGGATGGCTTCAGCTATATGTCCAAACATTTTTTCACAAACTTCCCATCTCGCAAACCAGAGATAGCGGGTTTCCACGGTGCAATTATGGGAACGTTATGGGTGATGGGAATTGTCGCCATCACTTCATTTCCGATTGGAGTTGGCGCCGCACTTTATTTAGAGGAGTACGCCAAGAAGAATAAGCTTACAAGTCTTATCCAGACAAATATCTCAAACCTAGCCGGAGTACCCTCTATTGTGTTCGGCATTCTAGGACTTCAGCTATTTGTCAGAGGGACGATCGGATACGGTCCGGCGATATGTATTGGTGAGCAGTGTGGCTTTGGTAGGTCTGTTATGTCCGGAGCTCTGACGCTGACACTGCTGATTTTGCCGATAGTGATTGTCGCAGCTCAGGAGGCCATCAAATCTGTGCCGCCTTCCATACGGGAGGCTTCGTACGGAGTGGGCGCTACAAAATGGCAGACCGTTTCAAGCCATGTGCTCCCTCAGGCGATGCCTGGAATCATGACTGGAATGATTCTTGCTCTTTCGCGAGCAATAGGCGAAACAGCACCAATAATTATGATCGGAGCCCTGACCTTTGTTGCCTTCAGGCCCGAAGGTCCGCTCGATCCATTCACGGCGATGCCGATTCAGGTTTTGAATTGGATATCAAGACCGCAAGCCGCATTCCATGATCTTGCGGCCACGGGAATAGTGGTGCTACTTGTGACGCTGCTAACGATGAATACCATTGCGGTACTAATTCGGGTCAAACTTGGTGGAAGTAGCTCAAGGTAAATAGACATGATGAGTTCAGCCTTGCCCTTTGTTAGGATGTTGGTGAAACAGTGATTGATAGTGCAAGTGAAGGAATAATGGATAAGGGAACGGAACAAGAATCCAATTCACCAGAGGTCGGGTTCGCGCTCGACGACTCAAAGGAATCTCCTAACGAAATGGAGGCCGTGGCTATCAACATTGATGCGCTAAGTCTCTGGTACAGCGGTGTGCAGGCCATAGAAAATGTTTCGTTGCAGATTCCAGATAGTCAGGTCACTGCGCTTATAGGTCCATCGGGTTGCGGAAAGAGCACTCTTCTTCGCTGTATAAATCGGATGAACGAATTGATTCCTGGGGTCACTCTGGAAGGCCAGATCAAAATACATGGAGAGAATATCTACGAAAAGGATGTGGATCCTGTCGCTGTGAGACGTAATGTGGGTATGGTGTTTCAGAAACCGAACCCTTTCCCAAAAAGCATCTATGAAAATGTTGCATTTGGTGCCCGTATCAATGGCTACAAAGGGAACATGGATGAGCTGGTTCGGTCCTCCCTTGAGCAGGCTGCGCTTTGGGACGAAGTGAGTGACAAGCTCAGGGAGAGCGGACTGGCGTTATCGGGCGGGCAGCAGCAAAGACTGTGTATAGCCAGGGCCATTGCTGTGAGGCCTGAAGTGATTTTGATGGACGAGCCCTGTTCTGCATTGGATCCTATCGCTACTCAAAGGATTGAGGACCTCATCCGAGAGCTGAGGAATACATTTACTATCGTGATTGTCACGCACAATATGCAGCAGGCAGCAAGGGTGTCGGATAAAACAGCGTTCATGCTTGCTGGCGAGGAGCGTATTGGTAGGCTTGTTGAGTTCAGCCCTACGCAGGAACTGTTTACTAATCCGTCAGATAGCCGCACCGAAGACTACATCACTGGGCGGTTTGGATAACTCACATAAATTTAAAGGGTGATGGTATGGCCGCTAGTTATCAAACTTTATGACCGACGAGATTGGCCCTAAGCGTGTTTTAATTGTTCTTCTTCTCGCGCTATTGGCGGGTATAAGCTCCCAGTTTCTATCTATCGGTGTGGAGCTGAGGCTGTTTGCTTCAGTTAGTTTAATTTTCGCTTTAGTGATTATTATTTTTTGGAAGCAACTAAGGCGCAGCGAGATCTCGGCTCAATTAAGTCGAGATCAATTCAGTTTCCCTCAGCATCAACTTGACAGGATGAATATGGAGACTTTCCAGACGATTATTAGCCCGATGCAGGAGGGAGTCATAATCATTAAAGGCGCTGCCGATGATGGGGAAGTTTACGTTGCTAACCATCGAGCTGCCGAAATACTTGGGAGAGATATGGATAATATGACAGGGATGTCACTCATTCGTGCTGCGCTAGACGCCTCGCTACTTGAGGTCGCTCGAGAGGCATCAGGTGACTATCAGGAAATCATTCTGCCGGGTGGTAAAACTTTGTCTGTTGCAGCCATTTCATTGCCAAGCTCAGTATTTATCTCGGATCCCCATGGTCAGGAGATTTCAACTGACGGCCTGCTCCTTACGATGCTCGATCTGAGTGAGCAAAGGTTTGCGGAACGTGCCAGAGCAGATCTTGTGGGTAATATTTCCCATGAACTACGGACTCCAATTACTGCCGCCAGACTCTTGGCTGAAACTATTGAATCAGAAACATTGGATTTGGGGAGGCGGAAGAAATTCCATAGAAGCTTGCTCGCCGAACTCAATCGTCTTAGCCGTATGGTGGAGAGGTTGGTGAAGCTGTCTCGGATTGAGAGTAGGGAGGAAGAGTTTTCAGTAACTACATTTCCGATCGAGGAGCTTTTAGTCACAGCAGTAGACAATATGCTTCCAATTAGTGCCGCGGCCGGGGTCGAATTGCTCCAAACGGAACAAGCTGAATCTATGTCGCGGCTGGACTTGGAAATGTCTGGTGATTTTGATCGCCTGCTTGAAGTATTATCGAATTTTATTGATAACGCGATCAGCGTGTCCCAAGAGGGAAGTAAAATACTTCTAAACGCGAACATTCGTCGGAGTGAAGCGGCTAGCTCAGTTACGTTTGAGGTGATTGATCAAGGACCAGGCGTGTCTCCTGCTGACCGAACACGTGTATTTGAGAGGTTTTATACAGGCGACGTGGCGAGAAATTCTGAACAGGAGAGTTTGGGTCTTGGGCTGGCTATTGCGAAACATATCGTCGAACGTCATCGGGGCATCATTGGTGTACGGGATTCTCTCGAGACGGGCTCCGTTTTCTTTTTCGAGCTTCCGTTGGGCACTAGTAATGACGAAGTAAGTACAAAAGTTTAGGGTATGAACTTGTATCCGATGGACCGCACTGTGACAAGCCTCTGAGGTTTCGCGGGATCGACTTCTATTTTTTTCCGTAGCCAGCGTATGTGCACGTCAACAGTTCTGGTATCGCCAAGGAATGTATATCCCCAGACTGATTCAAGGAGCATCTCTCTGCTAAGAGCCTGTCTGGGATGCCTCATCAAATATTCGAGCAGATCGAATTCTCGTGGTCTCATGTTGATTATGTTGCCTGCGACGCGCACTTCTCGCGCAAGGCTATCTAATTCAACATTCTCGGCGACAAGCAGAGTGTTTTCGTCAGATCGTATTGCGGCTCGAGGTGCGGGTTCTGCTGGATTGGTCTCAAACTCTTGCCTCCCTAGTACAGGCTCTCCTCGCCTCAGTAGCGCTGCTGCTCGAGCCTTCATTAATCTCATTGAAAAGGGTTTCGTAACGTAGTCATCCGCGCCACAATCGAACCCATGGAGAATGTCCACCTCAGAGTCTCGAGCGGTCATCATTAGGATCTTATGGTCCGACTCTTTTTTTAACATTCTGCATACGTCTAGGCCTGACATTTTTGGAAGCATTATGTCTAGTATTACAAGATCGGGCTGCATTTCTCGAGCTAATTCAAGGCCCTCAAGGCCGTCGGATGCTACTTGAATTTGATAACCTTCGGAAACCAAATTATACGCAACGGTTTCAGAGATTGCCGGGTCATCTTCGACTATAAGTATTTTAGTCATGACTAACAGTTTAGCTTTTATCAACCCCTGAGTTACATATCTGTGTAAACATATTGTTAATAACGCCACGCAGGATTACGTGGGTTGCCCGAGAGGTCTTCTATCCTACAGAATTCCTAATTGATTGGCTTGCCTAGTTAACTCCTGGCGATATTCCGGATGAGCAATTGATATCAATTCCCGAGCCCGTTGACGTTCAGATTTCCCTTGCAGGGAGGCAATACCGTATTCGCTTACAACGTAATCTGCCAAGTACCGAGGAACACCTACTCTTGCTCCCGGTGGCAGATCGGCAACAAATTTAGAGTTTTCCCCATCCATACTTTGCATGACATGCACGGATTTTCCACCTGGCGCGTAGAGAGAACCGGCCACGAATTCAAATTGTCCCCCAGGTCCAGTGATCTGTTCTCGTCCGACCGAGTCAAACACGATCTGTCCAGTGAGATCGATCATTGTTGCGGTGTTTATGGCTGTCATTTGTTTTTGTGACGAAATGACAGACGGATTATGTATGTAATCAACTCCGTAGACTTCCCAATCATTGATATGTTCAGCAACTATTTGTAAATCTTCTGGTTGGGCCGGCAGTAGAGTGACACAGACTTTCCCAACGTCTCTGCTCTTGTTTGAGCCGTTAATCACTCCTGCTTCGTACAGTTGGGCAATGCCAGGACTCGTAAGTTCAGAATGATATCCGAGATCTTTTTTCGAGAAGAGGTGAGGGGTTACTGCGTTTGAGGCGACACCTACACCGATTTCTAAGGTGTCTCCGTCGTTGACCAGTGATGCGGCTAGCGCACCCGCCACATCTACTGCGTTGAAGTCGAGTGGTGGTTTTTCTCTCCTGGCAGGGGCTCTTGGTGCTTCGCCGTCAGGAATTATTACGAAATAATCAATCGCATCGGCGTCGATAAAATTATCACCCGGCGTCCGGAGCATCTGTTCTTGTACCTCTGCGACTACGATCCCACATTTTTGGAGATTGATTTTGTTGTCCCATAGCCCTATTCCAAAGCCACACGTGCCTGCAGCGTCCGGAGTTGTCATATGAAAGAAGCCGATATCCGGTGTAGGGATATCTCGTGAATATCGGAAGTGATCGGTGTAAACGGTGCCTGGTGTGTAGTGGAGATGTTCGCGCTTCCAGACGTGCCGGGTGCCGGGTGTTAAGTAACCGGTTCTGTATTCGATATGTCTATCTTGCTCATTGTCGAGAGAAATATGGTCCCAGTCTTCCATATCCCTCATCAAATCGCCGTAGACTACAACGTTTTGTAGGCTGTCACTTCGGCCATGCACAAATCTTGAGAGAAACCACGGGTCGGATGGCAAGGCCCCGAAATGAACAATCGAATTATCTTGTATAAGTGCTGCAGCATCCTCCGGCGAAATAATTTTCCCCTGATATCGTTCTTTCCAGTCAGTCATGTCGATGCCAATCGTCCGCACGTTGGCATTAGAATACTAGATGGAGAGGCGCCGAGGATTACTTTTTCGAGTTCTTTTCCGCGAGCAATCTACCGTTAAATTACTGGACCGAACTATGCAGATGTCTAATTTGTTAGGAAAAACTCTCCGAGAGCCTCCAAGTGAGGCGGACTCAGGATCTTTGGCCCTACTGCTCCGGGCGGGATATATTTCTCAGTTGATGGCGGGTGCCTATACGTTTATGCCGTTGGGTAACCGAGTGCGGCTCAATATTGAAAATGTTGTACGGAAGTACATGGATCTGTCAGGGGCACAGGAAATACTGATGCCTGCGCTCCAGCCGATAGAGATCTGGGAGCAATCGGGTCGAGCAGCCAAGATGAAGGATGTGCTATTCCGATTATCAGATCGTAGGGGGCGCTCGCTCGCCCTCGGGCCGACCCATGAAGAGGTGGTTACTCAACTCGCCGGTAAATTTATTTCTTCACACCGGGATCTTCCCCTTACGACATATCAAATTCAGACAAAATTTCGGGATGAAGCTAGGCCAAGAGGTGGATTAGTCCGGGTGCGTGAGTTCACTATGAAAGACGCTTATTCATTTGACCTGGATGAGGATGGACTGAGTGATTCCTATGACAAGATGTTTCAGGCATACAAGAACATCTTCTCTGAGTGCGGGGTGCCTGTGGTTCCAGTTGACGCCGATTCAGGTGCGATAGGCGGCAAAGGATCCCAGGAGTTTATTTTCATAACCGAGATGGGCGAAGACACTGTGGTGCAGTGTTCGGGGTGTGAATATGCCGCCAACTTAGAGAAGGCAACCTTCCTTCAGGAGAGTTCTGCGGAAGCTCAAAAGTCCTTGGAGGAGGTCGAGACACCGAATGTGGCGACCATCGAGGATCTCAGTGAGTTTCTTTCTATTGCGAATTCGAGCACTGCGAAAGCAGTTTTGTTCATGGCCACTAAATTTGAGTCAGATGAAGAGTTTCCGGTATTAGCAGTGATACGTGGAGATTTTGAAGTCAATGATGTGAAGCTCTCTAATGCGCTAGGGGGCGCTGAACTGCGACCGATGGAGGCTCCGGAGGCCGCAAATGTTGGATTGGTTCCGGGATATATTTCGCCAGTAAATCTTGCAAGTGACGTGACAGTCGTTGCCGATAGGTCGGTGATTTCTGCAACTAATTTGGCTGGAGGTGCGAATCGTGAAGGTTGGCATTACCTCAACACCAATTATGGTCGAGATTGGGAAGCCGATATTGTGACTGACCTGGCTGAAGCTCAGGAAGGGCTTACATGTGAGCAGTGCGACGGAGGCATATTGAGCCTCGCACGTGGAATCGAGATGGGTCATGTGTTCAGACTTGGACAGATCTATGCGGAAGCCTTTGGAGTTTCGATACAGGATTCTGATGGGGCCGCGGTAACACCGACTATGGGTTGTTATGGGATTGGAATCGGGCGGATATTTGCAGCAGCTGCAGAGGTATTTCATGATGACAAGGGTTTGAATTGGCCAATAGCTATTGCTCCCTATCAGGTTCACTTGGTTGCCATCGGTATTGATAAAGATGACGCCGTTCGGGACGAGGCCTATGGGCTATATGCAGAACTCATTGAGAGTGGCATTGACGTCCTGTTTGATGATCGTGCACTCCGGCCCGGAGTGATGTTTAACGACGCGGATCTGATGGGTATGCCGATTAGAGTTACGGTGTCACCGCGCAACCATGAGAATGAGATAATCGAAATTACTGGCAGGGCAGATGGCGAATCGCTGACAGCTCCTCGTGCAGAGGGAGTAGACAGCATTAAGGCCGAAATTCACAAACTACAGCAGGGTTGAACTAAGAATATCTCGCGTCCCACTAATCTGGGGTATCGGTGGTAGAATTATTAGACCAAATAGAGCTAGTGACTCGGTTAACAATCGCGTGCGCGGCCTTCAGGCTGGCGCTCTTTTTATTTTGGGGGACGAATGAGTACGAACGAATTAGTTACGGCAATTAAACAGGTCTCTGATCAGAAAGGCCTGAATACGTCTATTGTGCTGACGAAGGTAGAATCGGCGATCGCTTCTGCCTTACGCAAGGACGACCTTCAGTATGCTGAAATAAAAGTCCGGATCGACGAAGCAACGTCCTATATCACGGCTGAGCGACTGTATACAGTTATGCCTTATGAAGAGATTGAGGATGACGAAATTGAAGTGTCAGCTGATCGAGCCGCAACGATGGGTTTCTCAAGCGCGAAGACGGGCGATATTATCAATGAACCGATCGAGCAACAGCGAGTTGACGAGGCGGGACGAGTAGCTGCCCAGACTGCAAAGCAGGTCGTATCCCAGGGACTTCGAGAAGCAGAAAGAGAAGCTGTTTTTGAGGAGTTTGTCGGAAAAGAAGGCGAGCTTACATCAGGTGTGGTCCTCAGGGTCGAAAGTGGCCGCCGGCAGGTTGTCATTGATCTTGGACGTGCTGAGGCAGTGTTGCCATGGGCTGAACAGATACGGCCAGAGCACTATCGTCAGGGCCAGCGAATTCGTGTATTTATCAAAGAAGTGTACAGGGCGGCTAAAGGCCCCCAGATTGTTGTGTCTCGATCGCATCCGGACGTGCTCAAGCGGTTGTTTGAGTTGGAAATCCCTGAAATTAGCAGAGGGACTGTCGAAATAATGGCTATAGCCCGTGATGCTGGTTTTCGGTCAAAGGTTGCGGTCATTTCACGTCAACATGGAGTTGATCCTATCGGAGCCTGTGTTGGCCCTCGAGGAGGCAGAATACAGAATATTGTTACCGAACTAGGCGGCGAACGCATCGACATACTTCGTTGGGATCCGAACGAAATCGCCTACGCAGCCAATGCTATTTCCCCGGCACAGGTGATTTCAATTGGTTTAAACTCTCCAGAAAACACCATAGAAATTGGAATACCTGATAGGCAAATGGCCTTAGCTATAGGTAAAGAGGGGCAAAATGCCAGACTCGCGGCTAAATTGATTGGTCGGAGAGTCTCCCTCAATGCTGAAAGTACGCTGCTAGAATCTGGTGCGGATTTGATACCGCCGCCGGAACCAAACATGGAAGCCGTTATGCTCAGCCGAACACCTGCGACCAGAGCCACAGATTCATCTGATGATGATTCGGTTAGTACTGGTCTCCTTGATCAAGGTGCTTCTGGGGCTGTTCAGGATGCTGATGACAAAGACTCTGCTGCTTCCAAGCAATTGACGCCCGAGATGGAAATTCTTGCCGCCTTCGCTCCTGAGAGTGATGCCGATGGCGCAGTAGTAACTGCAGACGTTGATGAAACTGAAATTACGGAAATTACACCAGAAATTGAGGAGAAAGCTTCAGCCTCTGGTATTCGATTTGGTGATCAGATAGAAGAATTACGCCGCGAGGAAGAAGAAATACGTCCAGGTAAAAAAGGCCAGAATAAGCGGAAGCGTGGCCAGGATAGAGGACCTGCAAGACAATCCCAGGGACGCCGATTTGATTATGATGAAGATGAGATCGAGGCTGCTCTCTCCGGAGATGACTACTTTGATGAAGAATTTGATATTTAGCTGTGGTGAGAAATTGAAATGACCGTTGATCAAGAAAAAATAACTCTTCCATCCGCAATTGTGGTCAGGGATCTGGCAGAGATCCTTGGTACCTCCCCTGTAGAGGTGGTCAAGGCACTGATGCAGAATGGAGTTATGGCGACCGTAGTTCAGGTGATTGATTTTGACACAGCTGCCATCATTGCTGCCGATTTTGGATTCGATGTCGATGCTGAAGGGGATGCACTAGACGACGCTCCGGAAACCGAAGAATCTACGTCGGTACGATTGATTGATGATGGAGAAGGTGCCGTCGTTCGCCCACCGGTTGTCACAGTTCTGGGTCACGTTGATCACGGAAAGACCACCCTTTTGGATAGGATTAGGTCAGCTAATGTCCAAGAAGGTGAAGCTGGGGGCATAACCCAACATATCGGGGCATACCAAGTCAAAGTTGGCGACGGGCGAGTAATTACTTTTCTTGACACGCCGGGCCATGAGGCATTTACCCAGATGCGGGCTCGAGGAGCCAATATAACGGATGTCGGTATTGTTGTTGTGGCTGCTGATGATGGGCTTATGTTGCAGTCTCGAGAAGCGATATCGCACGTTAAGGCTGCTCAAGTTCCGTTGATCATAGCAATTAATAAAGTTGATTTACCTGATGCAGATTCCGCCAGGCTAAAAGGTCAGCTCACGGAGGAGGGACTCTTGCCGGAAGAATTGGGCGGTGACCAGATTGTTGTAGAAATTTCTGCACTTGAAGGCATGGGGATTGACGAGTTGCTGGAAAATGTGCTCGTAGTAGCAGACCTTGAAGACCTCAAGGCCGATCCCAATAAGCAATCTCAAGGCATCGTATTGGAAGCCAAGAATGATCGACTCAGGGGAGTTACGGCCACGCTACTTATTCAAACGGGGACGTTACGTGCTGGCGATGTACTTATTGCGGGTACAGCATTCGGTCGCGTGAAAGCGATGTTCGATTCTGACGGAATGCCGATCGAGTCGGCTGGACCGTCTACTCCAGTTGAAATTTTGGGGCTATCTGCTATCCCATCAGCCGGCGAATCGTTTGAAACGAGTGCGGATCTGAGATTGGCCCGTCAAGAAGTTGACA